>CALFXO010000179.1 GCA_937958025.1 uncultured Syntrophobacteraceae bacterium | reverse complement strand
AAGTCGTGAAGCCAAAAGGCAGCAAACCCGTGCAGAAACTACTTTTCCCTCTATGCCTGTCTGAAAAACTCGAACATCGAGTAATAGTGATGCACTGCATCCGTTTGGGAGCAACCGTTGCAAGTTGAATTGCTTTCCATCGGCGTCGATGTGGGGACCACGACCTTTCATTTCGTGGTCAACAGGCTCTTCGTGGGGCCTAAGGCGGCTGGGAGAGGGCTTCCGCGTTATGAACTGCGCGGTTTTGAAGAGGTTTGCAAAAGTCCCGTGTTTTTTACCCCCTATACTCGGGGAGAGGCGGCGATAGACGAGGATCTCATCCTGGAGTTGATTCTGCTGGAATTTGAGAGGTTTGACATTTCCCCGGCGGACGTCCAGACAGGTTCGGTCATAGTGACCGGCGAAGCTTCCCGGAAGGAAAACGCAGACAGAATCATCGCTTCGCTTTCGGGGCTCTTCGAGAACCTGGTTTCGACGGTCGCAGGTCCTAAGCTCGAGTCGCTTCTTGCAGCCAAAGGGGCGCAGGTGGACCGGCGCTCTAAGGAGCTTTTCAAGACGATCGTAAACGTCGACATCGGCGGCGGGACGAGTAATATCGGGGTTTTCCGGAATGGGAAGAACATTGGGCTTGCCTGCCTGTGGATTGGCGGCAGAATGGTGCGCCTCGATCAGGAGGGATGCGCCAGCGGCATGACTGAAGCCGCACAGGCGGTGTGCGAAGCGGAGGGGCTTCGGGCATGCGGCGGCGCGGGGGCTGAGGGGCTTGACGTGGAGCGTTTTGTAGATGCTGTCGCCGGATACTTGCTTGATTTTATCCATTCGCGGCCCATCCCCGAGCGGCTGGTCGAATTCGACGAGCTTCCGAAGGCCCCCTGGCGCTACGACGAGATATCGTTTACGGGGGGAGTGGGACAGTTGATGCAAGGACCCGCCTGTGGCGTGGGCGGTTCCGTGCAATTCTTCGACATTGGCCCCCTGCTTGCCGAGAAACTGAAGGATAGATGCATCTCGGAGAGAGTCTATGCGTCTCCCATCGAATGCATTCGGGCGACTGCGATCGGGGTTGGCGTGAACAACCTCCAGTTGAGTGGCGGCACGGTGTTCGCGTCCGATCCGGGGATGCTGCCCTTGAGGAACGTGCCCGCGGTCAATATTGAAATCGATGCCTTCGACATCGAATGCATCGCTCGCGAGATGGAGCTTGCGGAAGCGCCGCACGAAGGAGCGGGGTTGCTCGCGTATTATTTCAAGATTCAGGGCGCGCTCGGCTACAACGATATGGCAAAGCTCTCCGAACTGGTGCTGCAACGGATGCGGCTTGCGGGACGGAGTTCGGCCATAGTCGTTTTTAATAAGGATATTGGAAAAATCTTCGGATACCATACGGCGAATGCCTGCCGCAGGGCTTCCGAAGTTAAGATTCTGAGCGTGGACGGGATTGAGCTGGACGACAACACCTATCTCGACTTCGGGGTATTCCTTCCCGGAGGGGCGTTGCCCGTCACCGCCAAAACCCTTTATTTCTGAGCTGTTGACCCCTTCACGGGCGAAGAAGGGGAATCGGCGGCAAGCTGGGAGAGTTACCATGCAATTCAGTCTGAAAATACGGGAGCGGAATTTCAGCTTCCAGAGCTTTAATGAAATCATGGCGAAGGCCAACGAGGAGAAATCCGGAGATTCGCTGGCCGGCGTTGCCGCTGCGTCGTACCTGGAACGCATGGCGGCGAAGACTCTGTTGGCGGGTGCGACGCTCGATTATATACGGAATAACCCCGCGGTCCCGTACGAAAAGGACGAAGTCACCCGCATGATCCAGGACCAGGTGGACGAGGAAGTTTTTGTGGAAATCAAGGGCTGGACGGTCGCGGAGCTGCGGGAGAAACTGCTGAGCGAGGCCAGCGATGCGGAGGCAATCCGGCGGTTGTCTCGGGGGCTCACGAGCGAGATGATCGCCGCTGTCGCCAAGATCATGTCCAATATGGATCTCATCCTTGCGGCGAGGAAGATTCGCGTGACTGCTCACTGCAACACAACGGTGGGCGAAGCGGGAAGGCTCGGGTCGCGCTTGCAGCCAAACCACACGACGGACAGCATCGACGGCATTATTGCGTCCATTAAGGACGGCCTTTCTTTTGGAGTCGGGGACGCCGTTATCGGCATCAACCCGGTGGACGACACTCTCGAGAACATTTCGCGCGTGATGGATAAAGTGTATGAATTTACGCATGAAAAGGTGAACGCTCCGACGCAGATCTGTGTGCTCGCCCACATAACGACGCAAATGGAAGCCATCCAGAAAGGCGCCAGGACCGATCTCCTTTTTCAGAGCCTCGCCGGGACCGAGAAGGCCAATCGCGGCTTCGGGATCAACGCGGCGATGCTGGACGAGGGGCTGGAGTTGATGCGGAGCCGCGGCCCTGCCGCTGGGCCGAACGTGATGTACTTCGAGACGGGACAGGGATCTGAATTATCTTCAGAGGGGCACGAGGGGGTGGATCAAGTGACGCTCGAGGCGCGCTGCTACGGGCTCGCGAAGCGGTATTCCCCATTCCTAGTGAATACGGTGGTTGGCTTCATTGGTCCCGAGTACCTGTATAACGCCGTGCAGGTGACCCGCGCCGGACTCGAAGACCATTTCATGGGGAAGCTCACCGGGGTTTCCATGGGGGTCGACGTCTGCTATACGAACCATATCGGGGCGGACCAGAACGACTTGGAGAACCTGGCCGTTCTTCTCACGGCGGCGGGAGCGAACTTCTTCATGGGAATTCCCATGGGGGACGACGTGATGCTCAACTACCAGACTACCAGCTACCACGACATCGCGGCGCTCCGGGAAATCTTCGGGCTGCGTCCGGCAAAGTCGTTTGAGGAATGGCTTGAGCGGAAGGGGATCATGGTTAATGGCAAGCTGACCGCGAAGGCCGGGGACCTTTCGATATTCGAAGAGTAAGAGACGTGTTGCACCGGGCGGCGGGTTGCCCCGTGACGGCGAGTTCCCCCCGGCGAAGGAGAATATTATGATGGATTTCGAGGGCGTTGTGGGCGATGTGAGCAGGAACAAGCCCGTCTTTCATGACAATAACGTGGCCTGGGCGCTCAAGGAGCGCACCGGGGCGCGCATAGGAGTGGGGAGATCCGGGGCGAGGCCGCTGACGTCGGAGGTGCTGAAGTTCAGGGTGGACCACGCCGCGGCGAGAGACGCCATATACGACAGTGTTCCCGAGGACGTGCTGAAAAGACACGAGTGCGTCAGCGTGGAAACCTTGGCGGCGGATAAGGGGGAATACCTTCTGCGTCCGGACCTTGGACGGCGGATAAGGGAAGAGGACTTGGAAACGCTGCGGCGCGAATTTTCGCAGGGTGAGACGGTCCTCATTCTAATTGGAGACGGGCTGAGCGCAAGCGCCGTCGAGGCCAATCTCGACGACATCCTGCCGAGCCTCCGAACGGGGCTCGAACGGCACGGCTACACCGCGCCGAGGCCCATATTCATCAAGAACGCCCGTGTCGGAGTGATGGACCACGTCGGCGAGGCGCTTTCGCCGGAAACGGCCGTGCTTCTGATAGGGGAGCGTCCCGGCCTTATTTCTTCGGAAAGCATGAGCGCCTACATGTGCTATAAACCCCGCTTCGGAAAGACGGACTCGGATCGGAACGTGATTTCCAACATCCACAGGGGCGGCGTGCCGCCTCTGGAAGCTGGAGCGGTAATAGCGGATTTCATCCATCGGTTCTTGGAACTGAAAACGAGCGGCGTGAACGTGAAAGGGGCCTGAAGCGTCTGCGTTTGATCTTGTGACAGACCGGGGGGGCTGCCCGCGTTTCACGGCGCGGGGACATTGGAGCTTGGCGTGGAAGTCGGGACGGTCCGCTCCAGGCGGACTATTTCCGGTTCCGCGGGCGCGCCCCACTTTCGAGCGGCCCCCTTTGTCCTCCTTCACCGCGCGGGGCTTGTTTTGGCGTTGTTCGGCCCTGGGCTGGACATCTCTTCTTTATTCCTTCAGGTTGTTCTTTTCCCTCGAAAAATTATCTGATATATAAGTCTCCATGCTATTTCCCCATTGGCGACCCTTCCAATAGGAGATGGAATCGCATAGAATACGGCTGGGCGCTCGGCGCGCCCAGAGCAACAGCCCCGCGTGGCCCATATTGCGTTGACCTTAAGGAGGCGTCCGTTTTGAACCCGTTTTACAAAAACCTGGCTCTGTGGCTGGTCATCAGCTTGATGGTGATCCTTTTGTTTAATATTTTCAATCAAACCCCACAGTCGAGCCATGAAACCACCTACAGCGAGTTTATTACATCCGTTGAGAACGGGGAAGTCGCCCAGGTCACCATCCAGGGGGACAATATTTCCGGGACGAATCGAAACGGAAAACCCTTCCGCACCTTGGCTCCCCGCGACCCGGACCTGGTCCGCATTCTGAGGGACCATGGGGTGGACATACAGGCCAAGCCTGAGGAGGGCTCTCCGTGGTATATGACCGTGCTGGTGAGCTGGTTCCCGATGCTGCTCCTGATCGGCGTGTGGATCTTTTTCATGCGTCAGATGCAGGTGGGGGGCGGCAAGGCGATGAGCTTCGGGAAGAGTCGTGCGCGCGTTCTGAATGAAAACTCCCGGAAGGTGACTTTCGAGGACGTGGCGGGAGTGGACGAGGCGAAGGAAGAACTCCAGGAAATCGTGGAGTTTCTCAAGGAGCCGAAGAAATTTACGCGCTTGGGAGGCCGCATACCGAAGGGTGTGCTGCTCGTTGGCGGGCCCGGAACGGGCAAGACGCTTCTCGGGCGAGCCGTCGCGGGAGAAGCGGGAGTCCCTTTTTTCAGCATCAGCGGTTCGGATTTCGTTGAAATGTTTGTCGGCGTCGGCGCTTCGCGTGTGCGCGACCTTTTCATGCAGGGGAAGAAAAATGCCCCGTGCATCATATTCGTGGATGAAATCGACGCCGTGGGGCGCCACCGTGGCGCGGGACTCGGTGGAGGACATGACGAGCGGGAGCAGACCCTCAACCAGCTCCTGGTGGAGATGGACGGCTTTGAATCGAACGAAGGCGTCATTCTTATCGCGGCGACCAACCGTCCCGATGTTCTGGACCCGGCGCTGCTGCGTCCAGGGCGTTTCGACAGGCAGGTGGTGGTGCCGCTCCCTGACATCCGGGGGCGCGAAGGCATTCTAAAAGTTCATCTGCGGAAGAAGCCCCTGGCTCCCGACGTGGACCTGAACCTGCTTGCCAAGGGGACGCCCGGGTTTTCCGGGGCGGACCTCGAGAACCTGGGGAACGAGGCGGCTCTCCTCGCGGCCCGCAAGAACAAGCAGTGGGTCGAGATGACGGATTTCGAGGATGCCAAGGACAAGGTCATGATGGGGCTCGAGCGCAAGAGCATGATCCTCAGCGAGGACGAGAAGCGCGTGACGGCCTACCACGAGACAGGGCACGCCCTGGTGGCAAAGCTGCTGCCGGGGGCGACGGACCCGCTCCACAAGGTGACCATCATTCCGCGCGGACGGGCGCTTGGCGTCACGCAACAACTTCCTCAGGACGACCGGCACACGTATTCGAAGGAATACCTTGAGAACCGCATTTCCATCATGATGGGCGGGCGCGTGGCGGAGGAGATCGTCTTCAACGAACGCACGACCGGGGCTTCCAACGATATCGAACGCGCCACCGGCATGGCTCGGCGTATGGTGTGCGAGTGGGGCATGAGCGAGAAGATGGGGCCGCTCAGTTTCGGGAAGAGGGAAGAGCAGATCTTTCTGGGGCGTGAAATCGCCCAACACCGCGATTACAGCGAGCAGACGGCGATAGAAATAGACGATGAGGTTCGCCGGATTGTGGAGAGCAATTACATGAGGGCGAAGGACCTCATGACGGAAAATATAGAGATGCTCCATCGGGTCGCTCACGCCCTGTTGGAGAGGGAGACGCTTGACAATAAGGATGTTGACGAGATAATAGCCGCGGTAAGGGCGGAACGAGGCGGAGACTCGAGCGCGGCGGCGGAAGCTTCTGCAAGCGCTGGGGCGGCGGTTCCGGAGTCTGAAGGACCGCGGGGCCAGGAGGAAGAGCCCGTTGCGCCTCTCACGGGAGAAGAATGACAAATGAGCGTGCATTCACGTAGGAAATTCACTCTGCAACTTGCATCACGCCGAAGTCTGGAGCTGGACGAGAAAACGTTGATAATGGGGGTGCTGAACGTCACCCCGGATTCCTTCTCGGACGGCGGGAAGTTCGCTGACGCCGAGAGCGCCCTGCGGCAGGCGCAACACCTGATCGCATCGGGGGCCGATATGCTGGACATCGGGGGCGAGTCCACGAGGCCGTTTTCCGATCCCGCTCCCCTCGACGTCGAACTGGAGCGGGTGATTCCCCTTATCCAGAAAATTCGGGAGGTGAGCGACATCCCGATATCGGTCGATACGACAAAGGCCGAGGTGGCCAGGGCGTCGATCCAGGCGGGTGCGGATATTATTAACGATATCAGCTCGCTACGATTTGATCCAGAGATGGTGAATGTCGCCGCCGAGACGAATGCGCCCCTGATCCTCATGCACATGCAGGGCATCCCCGGCAACATGCAACAAAATCCAAGGTATTCTTCTCTTTTTTCTGAAATTATAGCTTTTCTTGAAGAGCGTATACAGTTTGCCATGTCGCGCGGAGTGGAGCGAAGTCAGATCCTGGTGGACCCTGGCGTAGGGTTTGGAAAGACCGTGTCGCACAACCTCCAGATAGTTCGGAATCTGGAGGTTTTTCATTGCCTGGACTGTCCTTTGCTTCTAGGGGTTTCGCGCAAGCGTTTCATTGGGGCCGTGCTGGACCGCCCCGTCGAGGAGCGAGAGGTCGGGACGGCCATAGTGAATGCGTTCGGCATCGCGGCCGGCGCTCACATCGTGCGGGTCCACGACGTGGCTTTCCATAAGCAGGCGACCCTTATGGCAGACGCCCTCCGCGAGGCGTTCTGGGAGGAATAGGCGTTCTACCGCACGACCCGGTGCGGCGCTTGAGAATCCTTTCCATCCTCATTTTTCGTGCGGCTGAGCGATAAGGACAATAAGGAGCTTAAAGGGATGGGCAAGTTGTTTGGCACGGACGGCATCCGTGGCGTGGCGAACGAATTTCCGATGACCACCGACCTCGCCATCAAGGTGGGGTGCAGCACGGCGCATGTGTTCAAGGTGGACGACCACCATCGGCCAAAGATCATCATCGGCAAGGACACCCGTCTTTCGGGATATATGATCGAAACCGCGATCACCGCCGGCATCTGTTCGATGGGGGTGGACGTGCTGCTGGTTGGGCCGCTGCCGACTCCGGGCATCGCGTTCATCACGACGAGCATGCGGGCGGATGCGGGCATCGTCATATCGGCGTCGCATAACTCATTTGAATACAATGGAATCAAGATCTTCGCGGGCGACGGGTACAAACTGCCGGATGCGGTCGAGTCGCACCTGGAGCATCTCATCCTGAGCGGGGAAATCGAGCGCCTGCCACGTCCCGACGCCGCCAACATCGGACGCGCGCGGCGCATCGACGACGCCCAGGGGCGCTACATCGTGTTTCTGAAGTCCTGCTTCCCGAGGCATCTCACAATGGAAGGGCTCAAGGTCGTGATGGACTGCGCCCACGGGGCCGCCTACCGCGTCGCGCCCGCTGTTTTCGAAGAACTTGGGGCGACCGTGATTCTGACGGGCGACAAACCGAACGGCAAGAATATTAATGATGGGCGCGGGTCCCTCCATCCGGAGCATATGGCGGCCATGGTGCGCGAGCACGGCGCGGCGGTCGGCATGGCGTTCGACGGGGATGCGGACAGGGTCATCTTCGCCGACGAAAAGGGCGAAGTGCTGGACGGCGACGAGCTGATGGCGATATGCGCCATGCACTACCTGAAGAACAATACGCTCAGGCGTAATACAGTGGTTGCGACCATTATGAGCAACCTCGGCCTGGAGGTCGCGCTGCGGGAGCAGGGCGCAACGCTGCTGAGGACGGCGGTCGGCGATCGGTACGTGATGGAGGAGATGCGGGCGGGGAGCTTCAACCTGGGGGGCGAGCAGTCGGGACACCTGATCTTCCTCGATCACTCCACCACGGGGGACGGCATACTTTCGGCGTTGCAGGTGCTGGCCGTAATGCTCGAGGAGGATCGGCCTCTTTCGGAGCTGCGCAAGGTGATGGATCGCTATCCCCAGAAGCTCGTGAACGTACGGGTGAAGAACCGCAGGCAGATCAACGACATCCCAGAGCTGGCGGCCGAACAGGAGCGGTTGGCGCGGAGCCTTGGCGAAAGCGGGCGTTTGGTCATCCGGCCGTCTGGAACGGAGCCGGTTATCCGTGTGATGGTCGAGGGAGTGGACCAGTCCGTTATAGACAGCACCGCGGCTGAAATGGCGCATTATATCGAAAAGTTCATGGTGTGAGAATGGCTTGATGGAGGGGGCGTCGCGGGGTGAGCGGAGGATAATCCGCGACCCCGGGGGAAGGCCGGGCCGCTGGAAGTCGTGATTTTTTTATGCGTTGACAAACCCTTCGAGGCCAAGTAAAAGTAACGGTGCAGTGAGTTATAAATGTTTTTGTAGCGTCAGGAGCCAGAAGGCTTAAAAGGGAATCCCGTGCAAACCGGGAGCGGTCCCGCCGCTGTAAACGGGGACGAAGTCCGAACATGCCACTGCCGCGCGCCAGCGCGACGGGAAGGCTCGGATGGTAGAGCGATCCGTGAGTCAGAAGACCTGCCTGAGCGCTATGGGTATCCGTGCGCGGAGCTACGCGGTGACCTGACAAAGGACCAAGCGAACCAGGGTGCAATCCTTAGGGCGAGAAGCTCTAAGGATTTTTTTTGTCCCTGTGTCTTGTTTGGCCGCATCGTCGCCCGTGGACGCTGCGTCTTTCCAGTGGTCTGCGATGCAAGATGGAGGCAGTGCAATGAAAAAGGGCGTAATACTTTACGTGACTGGAGAAAAGGAAGGGACGCCGATGCAACAGGAGCTGTCCAAGGCTGATTGCGCAGCGGCGTTTGACGCATTGGGAGCAGAGGCTGTCTGTGTGGCGACCTCCGAAGATGAAATCGCCTATAGCTGGTGGCGGCTGGTTGCTAAGGGAATGCATCAGGTCGTCTGTATGACGGCTGCGTTCGACCCCATCATGGGGAGTTGCGAGCCTAAGGGGGTTCCTTTCAGGCTTTGCGGTTGAAGGTGAACCATCACAGCGTGGATAGGCGATATTTCAGGAAAGAGGGAGAGAGAATGAAGAGATGTTGCATGTTGGTGGTGAGCGTATTGGTCAGTATGATGATGCTTGCCGGAGCGACGGATGTAAGCGCCCATGGCGAGAAGCGTCCGGTGAAGAAGGCGATTTTACTCGCCGCTTTTGGGACCACATTCGCCGAGGCCCGGAAGGGCTTTGAAAATGTCGAAGCCAAGACGAAAGAAGCTTTTCCGGGAG
Source organism: uncultured Syntrophobacteraceae bacterium (assembly GCA_937958025.1). Taxonomy (GTDB): domain Bacteria; phylum Desulfobacterota; class Syntrophobacteria; order Syntrophobacterales; family Syntrophobacteraceae; genus CALFXO01. Next base: position 13,149 of record CALFXO010000179.1, on the reverse strand, counting down.
TGGAAGTGCGCTGGGCTTATACATCCAAGATCGTTCGCAATAAGCTCGCCTCCGAAGGAAAGGCGTACGATTCCGTCGAGACGGCTCTTTCGAAGCTGATGGACGACGGCTTCACCCATGTAGCGGTTCTCTCCCTTCAGACGATTCCAGGGGAAGAATTCCATCAATTGGTGGAGAACGCCCACCTTTTCGGGCAGATGGTCGGGGGCTTCGATAAGATCCTGGTCGCCCGTCCGTTGCTCTCTTCGCACGAAGACATGGAGAAGGTCGGCAAAGCCATGCTGAAGAACGTTCCCGCCGACAGGAAGCCGGGGGACTACGTCCTGCTGATGGGGCACGGCACGGAACACCATCCGGCGGACGCCATCTATCTGGCGGTCGGGCAGGTATTCCATGATCTCGATCCGCAGACGTATGTGGGGACGGTCGAGGGGTATCCGACGGTGGAGGACGTTGCGGCCAAGATGGACGCCAAGAAATCCAAAAAGGTTTACCTGATGCCTTTCATGGCGGTGGCGGGAGACCACGCCCACAACGATATGGCTGGCAGTGAGCCCGACAGCTGGAAGTCGGTGCTCGAGAAGAAGGGCTTTGCCTGCACCCCGATCATGAAGGGAACCGTGGAGTATCCGGAAGTGGTCGACGTCTGGATTGAGCATTTGAAGGGGGTTATGGCCCACCTCGATTGATGGCGTTCGACTGGACAAGAGGGAAGCAATGAAGATCGAATGCCGGTGTAAGCAGTGCGGCAGGATGTTTGTGAAGTATTCTTACGAGAAAATCGTGCGTTGCGAGGATTGCCGCAAGAGCAACAGGGGGTTCAAGAGCAGTCCGGGGCGAATCCATCCGCTACGCGCTCCGGGGACTTGTGCTGCGAGCGGCCTGGTCTCTTGCGCTAATGTGTGAAATAGTTGCAAGGAACGGTGGTTTGATTTCTGAATAGAGGGCTTGCGCTTATTGCTGCTGCTGTAATTTTGGCCAAGGTCAATATCAAAGCCCTTTGTTTTGTTTAGAAAGCGTTTGACAGCCTCATGGGTGAGACTGTATAAAAGGTGGCAATGGCGCGGCTGAAGCCGCGCGGTTGCGATCGGTCGTCATATGGTTCGACTGAAAAAGCAATAACTGACAGTGGGTGCATTTAATGAGGCCATGAAGGTCCGTTGCGCGGAAGCGTTGCGGCGTTTCGTGGCCTTTTTTTGTTTTGCAAAATTCCCGGTTTGATTGTTTGATGCTCGTGGGGCGCCCCGTCGATGCTGGCGGCTCCAATGGACGGAGGCGAGGACGGCGGGTTTCGTGCATGCCCTGCGCGTTTTCTATCGGCTCCGCCTGGAATCCTGTTGACCCTGCACAGAGAGCGAGGATGAATTATGGAATTGTCTCCCGAGATGTTCAAACGCTTTTTGCCTTTGCCTGTGACCGTCATAACCACCGTGGACGCCAACGGCGTCCCCAATGCGGCGCCGTATAGTTGCGTGATGCCGGTTCTGGGGCCGCTGCCCTTGATAGCGCTGGCTTCGGCCCTCCCACGGGACACTCTTCGCAACATACGGAGCACGCGCCAGTTTGTTGTAAATGTGATGGGCAAGCCCTCCTTCCGCGAGGCCATGCGATGCGCGAAGGCGTATCCGCCTGAGGTGAATGAACTGGAGGCTGTCGGACTCGAATCCATCCCTTCAAAGAAAGTGGCGCCCCCGCGCATCAAGGCGGCGGTGGGATGGATCGAGGCCGAGTTGGAGCGGGAAATGGCGGACGACAGGTACGTCCTGATCGTGGGGAACGTGCTCTGCTCGGAAATAAATGATCTCTACATGGATGGAGAGAAGCTTTCCGAGTTTCCCACCACGTTTCTGGCTCCCCATTTTCGCACCATAGGGGAGCCTATCGCGCGACGTGATGAGATAGAGAAGGACAACCAGTAAAGTAAAAGTCCCGTCGCTTCGCCAGAAAGGTGGAGCGTCCTCCGGGCAAGGAGCGTGAGTGATAGAACGCTCTGTAGAGTAGAGCGGCGCGGCGCCGATTTCTTAACCGCATGGCTGAAGCCGTGCTATGCCGCGGGCGCTCCGTTTCACGCAAGAAATTCCGGATCGGCAAGTACAGACAACCCAAGGCCACGAAGGTCTATTGCGAGCTGCAATGCCTTCGCGGCCTTTTTTGGTTTGATCCCCCGGCGCTTCGAGCCTCTTCCGCAAGGGCGTCATGCAGCTCCTTCTCCGCGTTGGCGGCATAACATGCGCTGACGGGAGCATTCGCCTCCGCAATTTTTTAGAATTAAATTTTTTATTAATAATTACAAGATATTAATGCTACAGCACGACGCTGTTTTGCGTCTTCGCTCGATACCCTGCGCAGGCAGGAAAGACCTGTCAGCGTATTGTTCGAGGCCCTACGCCGATTCCCGTGGAAAGGCCATGGGGTTTGGATTTCTATTAATTTTAATGAGTTATTTGAAATAAAAAGGAGGTTCCAGTGAGGGGGAAGAGTTGTTTCTGCAGGGGATTGATGGCCGTGGGGGCATGCCTCGCGCTGATTGCGGGGCCGGTCGCGGCGCCGGTGAACGCCGGGGATGATTCCGGGACCACAAGGGTGGAGGAGGCTGACGCAACGGTCGGGCAGTCGAGCGATGGCGTGGCCGTCGAGGGCAAAGAGGGAAGCAAGGATAGTGCGGACAGCGGCGACGTGCTCAAGGTGGGCGAGGTTACGGTTACGGGGAAGATCGGCGACTCGGCGGCCGAGAACATCCCCGCCGTCGTCGAGACTCTGACGGCCGAGGGCATCGAGCGCATCAACGCGGTCGATACATCGGACGTTTTCAAGTATATGCCGGGGTCGTACCTGCGGAAGCTCTATCCCGGATCGAACAACAGGCCCCTGGTCATCCGTGGCAACAGCTCCGCGCTCACCGCGAGGACCGAGGTGTTGATGGACGGCGTCCGAATCTCCGACTTCCTGGCCGCGGGGCACAGCAACTCTCCCAAATGGTACTGGGTGGCCCCGGACGAGATAGACCAGGTGGAAATGGTCTATGGACCGTATTCCGCAGAACTCAGCGGCAACTCCCTTTCGGGAACGGCGATGATTACGACGCACTTCCCGCAGAAGATGGAAGCCACGGGCGACGTGCAGTACATGTATCAGAATTACCATGAATACAACACGGACCTCGACATCAACGGCTTCAACGGCTACGTGTCGGGTGGCGACAAGGTGGGGGACCTATCCTTTCTTATCTGGTACAACCGTCTCCAGACGGACGTCAATCCCATACAGTTCCAGACGAAGGCGGCCGCCGACGGGGGCTCCTCGAAGAGCGGGACCGTCGTCACCGGATGGACGCAGGATAAGGACCCGAGCGGCAATCCGCGCTACATACTGGGCTCTTACGGGGAGCAGGACCTCGTCAACAACACCTTCAAGGTCAAGCTGGCTTATGACTTAACGCCCTATTCGCAGGTCCGTTTCTTCTGGTCGCTGCTCGACGCGGAGCAGAACTATGATTCTCCAGAAACCTATCTGCGGGACTCCAACGGGAATCCGGTTTACTCGGGCAAGGTGATTATCGACGGAAAGAGCTACACCCTGGCGTCGAATACGTTCACGTACAACGACCGGGAATGGCAGGACGCGATTTACGGTCTCACTTATTCGCTCAACGCTCCCAACAGCCTGAAGGTGAACGCCGTGGTGAGCGCCTACGACAAGTCGAAGGACCTGTCGTATCTTTCAAGCGGCGCGCCGACCTCGTCCTCGAGCAGCGGGGCGGGCACGGTCACGGATAACGACGGCAACTGGTGGACGGCGGACCTCAAGGCGTCCTATGACGTTCCGTGGTATGGGACGCACACGGTGGGGGCGGGATGGCACTTCGACCATTACTATTCGGACACGGAAACGTGGAACGCCTCCAACTGGAAAGACGACGTCCGGACGACCCTGAGCGAAGAGGATGAAGGGAGCACCCAGACCAACGCCCTTTTTGTCGAGGACACGTGGCAGCCTGTCGAAAAATGGTCGGTGTACCTGGGCGGCCGGTACGAATGGTGGGATGGCTTCGACGGGGAAAAATCGACGGACACGGGCGCCGGACGGGTTACGGCGAAGCTGGAGGACAAGAGCGAGGACGCTTTTTCACCGAAGTTCTCGACAAGCTACTCCCCGACGGAAAACTGGCGGCTGCGCATTTCGCTCGCCCGCGCCGTCCGGTTCCCGACCATCGGGGAGCTCTACTACGGCGGGATAAATTCCCAGGGCTACATCATCAAGTCCAATCCGGACCTCAAGTCGGAAAAGAGCTTCAGCAAAGACTTCACCATCACGCGGTTCATAGGGAAGGATGGCGAAGCGCGCCTGACCTTCTTCGAAGACGACGTGGATGACGCCATCGCAAGTCAGACGAACTACTACACCAATGTGACGAATTTCCAGAACGTGGACGAGGTGCGGACGCGAGGGGTGGAACTGGCTCTCAACAAACGGCGGTTCCTGATCGACGGCCTGGGCATTTTCACGAACGTTGCCTGGACCGACGCCGAGATAGTGCGCAACGACAACGTCCCCGACAGCGTGGGCAAGACCTTTCCACGCGTACCGGAGTGGCGCGTGAAGTGCGTGCTGGATTACGCCCCCACCGAGCACTGGTTCCTGACTTTCGCCGCCCACTATTCGAGCAAGCAGTACGGCACGCTCGATAACAGCGACGACTACGGCGGATACGGCGGCGTGGACGATTTCCTGGTGTTCGACACGAAGTTTTCCTACAAGTTCCTGAAGAACCTCTCGGCGAGCATCGGCGTGGACAACCTCACGGACGAGAGCTACCACGTTTCGCACCCCTATCCGAGAAGGACCTATATCGCGGAGTTGAAATATCAGTTCTAGCGCGTGGCGGGGGGTGGCTGGCGGTTGAGCGCCCTCGCCGATGCCCCCCCGGCTGACGGGCGAGGCGCTCGGAAGGGAAAAGGAGGCGATCCGGTTTTCTTTTGGGGTCTGGCCGGATTGCCTCCACCTATTATGCTGGTTTTATGCCGCCTTGCGTTCTTTGACCCTGGCCGGGGCCGCGGCACACTCGCCCTCTTGACCTGCCTCGGTGGTCTCGCAACCGAGGAGCCTGAGCACTTCCAGCGCCGTGGCCCTGGATGAGGCCGGGTTCTGGCCGGTGACCAGATGGCCGTCGACGACGGCGATGCTCTGCCAGTCGCCGGTCCTCTCGTACAATCCGCCGAGCCGTTTCAGTTCGTCCTCGACCAGGAAGGGTGCGACCCCGGTAAGCCCCACAGCCTCCTCCTCGCTGTTCGTGAAGCCGCTCACCCGTCTGCCTGCGACCAGCGGACGCCCCTCGAACGTTGTGCGGAGAAGCGCGGCGGGAGCGTGGCAAACAGCCGCCACGGGTTTCCCGGCGGCGTAAAAGGACTCGATCAGCGCGATGGAGTCCGCGTCTTCATAGAGGTCCCAAAGCACGCCGTGCCCACCGGGGTAGTACACCGCGTCGTAGTCTTCTTCCCTGACATCCGCCAGTCTCACCGTGTTTGCGAGCGCCCCCCAGGCCGTTGGATCGTTCCTCAGGCGTTCGGTGGCCTCCGTCCGGCTTTCAGGCCGTTCGCTGCCGGGGTCGATCGGGGGAAGGCCGCCCCTCGGAGAGGCGACGATCACCTCGGCTCCCGCATCGATAAATGTGTAATAAGGAGCGGCGAACTCCTCCAGCCAGAAGCCCGTCTTCCGGCCGGTGTCGCCGAGCCTGTCATGAGACGTCGTCACCATCAAAATTCTCATTGCTTCAACTCCCTTATATATTGAAAGATTTTTGGCGCTATGCCTCGATGAACGCCAGCAGGTCCGCGTTCACCTCGTCCTTGTGCGTGGAGCAAAGGCCATGCGGCGCGCCAGGGTAAACTTTCAGTGTGGAGCCATCGACGAGCTTGGCCGAGAGATAAGCCGAATCCGCGATGGGCACGATCTGGTCATCGTCGCCATGAAGGATCAGCGTCGGCATGCGCATCTTCTTCAGGTCTTCGGTGAAGTCCGTTTCAGAGAATGCCTTGATGCAGTCGTACACGGCCTTGAACCCCGCCTGCATTCCCTGGAGCCAGAAAGAATCCCGCAAGCCTTGCGATACGTTTGCGCCCGGCCTGTTCGCGCCGTAGAAGGGGATGGTCAGGTCCTTGAAAAACTGGGAGCGGTCGGCCAGCACGTTTGCACGGATGCCGTCGAAGACCTCCATGGGAAGACCGCCCGGATTGGCGTCCGTTTTCAGCATAATGGGAGGGACCGCGCCGATCAGCACGGCTTTGGCCACGCGCTGTGAACCGTGTCGCCCAATATAGCGGACAACTTCGCCGCCGCCCGTGGAATGGCCGATGTGGACAGCGTTTCGCAAGTCGAGGAATTCGACGAGGGCCGCAAGGTCGTCGGCGTAGACATCCATGTCGTTGCCGTTCCAAGGTTGGCTCGACCGGCCATGGCCCCGGCGGTCATGGGCTATGCATCTGTATCCGCGAGAAGCCAGAAAAAGCATCTGGTCTTCCCACGCATCGGCGCTGAGCGGCCAGCCATGGCTGAAAACCACCGGCTGTCCGCCACCCCAGTCCTTGTAATATATTTGCACGCCGTCGCTGGTTGTGAACATTGGCATGGGATATTCTCCTTTCGGTGGCTAAATAGCGATTGCGGAGGTCGTTGCAACCTTCTCCGCCAGTCGTAAGCAACTCGGCGCTGTAATCAGGCCGCGCGTCGATCGAACACCTCTTCCCGATGGTAGCCGCCATACGTGTTTACGGGCGACCAGTCGGGACTTGCGGGAATAGGGGGCGGTCCGAGAGCCGCGAATTCCTCCGCTCCATAGACCACTTTCCCGTCCACTACGGTCAGGACCGATTCCACTCCCTTTATGCGCTCCTCAGGGATGGAGAAATAGTCCTCGCTGAGCGCCGAGAGATCGGCCAGTTTGCCCACCTCGATGGAGCCCTTCTTCTCTTCCTCTCCTGAAAGCCATGCGCTCCCGAGCGTGTAGAGGCGGAGGGCTTCGGTCCGGTCCAGGCGGTTGGACGCCGGATAGAGCCGGCTGCCGCCCACGGTTTTCCCGGAAACCAGCCAATAGAGGCTGACCCAGGGGTTGTAGCTCGCAACCCGCGTTGCGTCCGTGCCCGCGCCGACGGGAATACCCATGGAAAGCATTCGGGCTATTGGAGGCGTTCGCTCCGCCGCTCTGGCTCCGTAGCGCCTGACGAAATGCTCGCCCTGGAATGCCATGCGATCTTGAATTGCGATGCCGCCGCCTAGCGCCTTCACCCGCTCCATATTGCGGTCGCTGATGGTTTCCGCATGGTCCAGAAACCATCTGATGCCGCCGAAGGGGATGTCCCGGTCGATCTTCTCGAAAACGTTCAGGAACCGGGTGATCGATTCGTCATAGGCGGCGTGGAGCCGGAAAGGCCATCGGTTTTCCACGAGCAGGCGGACAACCGACTGAAGCTCCCTCTCCATCTCCGGCGGGAGGTCGGGCCTCGGCTCCAGGAAATCCTCGAAATCCGCGCCCGAGAAGACGAGCATCTCTCCCGCGCCGTTCATGTGGAAGAAGTCGTCCCCTTCACCCGGATGCGTCATGGAGACCCACTTCCTGAAGTCGTCCAGCTCCTCCCTGGGGCGCTGGGTGAAAAGGTTGTAGGCGAACCGGATCGTGAGGAGCCCTTCAGAGGCAAGCTCCTTTATGACGTGGTAATCGTCCGGGTAGTTTTGGAAGCCTCCCCCTGCGTCGATCACGCTCGTGACGCCGAATCGGTTGAGCTCCCGCATAAATTGGCGGGAAGAGTCGAGCTGGTCGTCATGGGATAGCTTCGGGCCACCCGCGAGGCTTGCGTAGAGGATAAGCGCGTTGGGGCGGGCGATGAGAAGCCCGGTGGGATTGCCGCTCCTGTCCCGCTGCATTTCGGCGCCGGGAAAGTCCGGTGTGGCGCGAGTGTAGCCGAGAGCGCGTAGAGCCGCTCCGTTCAAGAACGCACGGTCGTAAAGGTGTAGGACGAAAACGGGCGTATCGGGCGCCGCCGCGTTGATTTCATCCAGGGTGGGCATTCGCCTCTCGGCGAACTGAAATTCCGACCAGCCGCCGATCACCCGCACCCACTGGGGCGGCGGGGTGCGCCGGGCCTGGTCCCGGAGCATCGCCATGGCGTCCGCGAGAGATGGGACGCCGTCCCAGCGCAGTTCCATATTGTAGTTGAGTCCTCCCCGGATGACGTGAATATGGGAATCATTCAAACCGGGGATGACGGTCCTGCCGTTAAGGTCAACGACGCGCGTGGTGGGGCCTCTTGCTCCCATAGCTTCGGCGTCGGCGCCCACGGCAAGAAAACGCCCGTCTTTAATGGCGACGGCGGAGGCTGTGGCGCGGTTCGGGCCGAGCGTCGCGACGCGGCCGTTGAAAAGAATGAGATCTGCATCCATAGGCTGCTATCCTTTCAAACGCCCGCCGACGCCTCCTCCCTCTCCGGGGGGAGGACCCCGCAGGCGCTTTGACTGCCACCAACCGACGCCGTCAGGAGCAGGCGCCCGTCCGGCGGCGTCGGAGTCCGGCGGGAGCGTCGCCCATCCGGGCGCGCTCCTCGCCTTCAGTAGCGCTTTATGCCGCTTTCGCTTCGCTCGCATGCTCTCCCAACATAGCCTTCGCGTAGTCGATGCCAAGGCCGTAGGCCCCGCCATGCGCTCTCGCGATTTCTAGCACCGCGTCGTAGGTCTCGGTGCGCGCCCAATCCCTCTGCCATTCGAGGAGCACCTGGAGCCACGTCATGGGGACCGCTCCGGCCTGGATCATCCGACGGACGGCCCCTTCGTGGGCTTCGGGCGTTACGCCGCCCGAGGCATCCGTCACGATATAGACTTCATATCCGTCGTCGAGGGCGGAAAGCGCGGCCGTCGCCAGGCAGACCTCCGTCCAGAGGGCCGCCATGACAAGCTTTCTCCGTCCCGTTCTCCTGACCGCGGCGACGAGGTTCTTGTCTTCCCACGAATTCATGGTTGTCCTGTCGATAGGCGTCAGATGAGGAAAAACCGCCTGGATGGATGGGAAAATGGGGCCGCTGAAACTTTGCGCGGCGACCGTGGTCAGAACGGTTGGGACGCCGAAAACCTTGGCGGACTTGGCCAGTCCGGTCACGTTGTTTACAAGGGTTTGTCCATCTATGGAGCGGGTGGCGAAGGCCATCTGCGGCTGATGGTCAATGAGGATAAGCGTGGAATTGCCGGGTGTTATGAGGCGGGGGCTTGCTCCCCCGTTTTCGCTTGAATTCATCTTGCACCTCCCTCTGTGGGGTTCACAAGATATTGATCTTGCTATAAATTATTTCTTTAGGCGACGTCCGGAAGGTCCTGCGGACGCGCTGGGGCGTACGAAACACAGAAGAGCCCGGAGTGAAACGGTCGTTCTTCTATACTTTGTTTAGCATAATCACTATTGAGGGGATGGCAAGTTAACGATCGGGATTTTTGCGTTACGGTGAGGTCTCCCGGTGAAGCCGTCAAAGCTTCGGAGCCAGGGCGGGGCGGCGATGGGGTCGCCCGCCACAGAGGCGCAGAGAGGGTGCTGCCGGAGAGGGTGGCGTTATGGTTCATCGGGAGGTTTTCATGGGAGGGATGAATGAACCCGCCATATTCCCCTCTGCGCCTCTGTCACGAGCGACCGCTCGCGATGACGCCCGGCGGAAGGGGGCCTCCCGCCGGATGCCATGCTACTGCCGCGACCCGGGCTGGATGGGGCGCGGCGGCCGTTGCGGCCAAGTTATGAATGCAAGGCTTCGGTTGCAGCGCATTCCTTTTGCGCGCGCCTGGCCCATCGCCAGAAGAGCAGGCCTGAAGCCCAAAAGATAATGGAAAGCCCTAAAACTATCCCATAAACCTTAGGACGCGGCCGTTGGCTCTGGCCCATATCCGCTGGCTCCGTAGTGGAGCTTGTGGACGATTGCGCCCCGGTTGACTTCGCCGCGACATCCACGTTGAGTTCCGCGAGGTGTCCCATGCCGTCGTCAAAAGTCGCCTTCCAGACTCCGGGCTCTTTCGGGAGCCACGCGAAGCGTCCATCGGCGTCGGCGTTGCCGACTTGGCGCGTTTTCCCATCCGGCCCGAAAATCTTCACCTTCGCGAAGCTCATGACTTCCTCGTCGGAGTACTCACCCCGGACCCAGGTCGCCTGGCCCTGGCCGGACGTCAGAAAGACGCCATGGGCCGCCGCGGGAGAAGCGAAAGCGAGAAGGGAAGCAAGCAGCGCGACGGTGCACCACGCCGCTCCGGGCAGGCGCGAAACCCTCACCGGATTATTGCCAGCGCGCAACATGGTCGTCATGACTACTTCCCGATTTCGAGGGTCAGCGCGGCGCCGTAAGCCGTCTTGTCGCATTCCGCGGGATTGGCGGGCGGAGCGTCATTCTTGGTCAGCAGCAGCCATTCGCCGGGGCTCCAGACCTTGACGTTCACCTTGCCGTCCTTGTCGCTCCTGCCTGCGAAGGCGAAAGAGCCCGCGTCCTTGCTGAAACCGGCGAAGGTGGCGAAAACCTGGGCCTTGGGCAGCGGCTTGCCGTCAAAAAGAATCTGCACGGGAAGATCCCCGCCCGGCTTGACGGTCGCGGGATTGACCAGCGGGACGAGCTCAAGCATCTGGCCTACGGGTTTCGACACGTCCCCCTTGGCTTTGCCGATGTTCACTATAACCTTGGCGAATTTGACAGAATAGGAGCTTTCCGTGGCGCCTTCCACCTGGTTTTTGGGGAGGGGCTTGGAGCCTTCGGGCGTTTTGGTGTAAAACTGCGGCTCGCGGCCTCCAACGGCTATGTAGGAGCCCTCCTTCAAGGGAGAGACTGTGAGGAAATCCTGTTTCTCGCCCATTTTCGTCTCGATGCGACCCTCTGGACCAAGGACGTAGGCGGGGGAAATTTTGTCCTTGGCGAGTTCCTCGATTTCAGGGAAGGCGTGACCGTAGCCGACCAGTAGATGGAGGGGTTTGCCGACCGCCGGGTTTTCAGCGGTCAGCCACATATCGTGCGCGAAGGAGGGGCTGGCGAGCATGGCCGGAATGGCGCAAGAAAACAGAACGGATGCGAAGGATTTGAGAATGCGGGTTATTGGCGTGCGTTTCACTTCGGTAGATCCTTTCCTGGTGAAGGGTTGAAGTTTGACTCACTTCTGCCGCTAGTGCAATTCAAAGGCTATGACGATTTCCATCGATACGCCATTTTTGCCGAGGACCGGTGGCGGCGGAGGGTAGGGGGCCGCCTTCCTCACCGCTTCCAGCGCCGCGTCGTCAAGGTCCTGGTTTCGGGAGGACTTGACCACGCGGACTTCCCTAAGTTCGCCGCGCTCGGAGATCGCGAACCGGACCAGCGTCCGGCCTTCCTGATGGCGCTTGCGCGCCGAGAGGGGATACTGCTTCTCCTTTTCGATCTTCATCCGCACCATTTCCTGGTACATCGAGCGCTGCTCCTGGTCCCCCACGGTGGAGGCCGGAGGCGCGGCGGCTTCCCGGACGGGAAGGGCGGGGGCGGCGAGCCCGCCGGCCGGCAGTGCGATCGGCGTCCCGAAGGGGGAGCTGTCGATGCGCAGCCTTGACATATCCACGTCGGTGGGCTGCCTGGGCTGCTGCGGCAGCGGCAAAACGGGGCGCGACACTTCCAGGGGCTTCACCTGCGACGCATCGACCGGCTCCGGAGGCTTGGGGCGCGGCCGGGGCAGTGTGCGGGGAGGGGGTTCGTTGTCCCGGAGCGCCACCCGGATTCTCTCGTATTGACGCACCGTAATCATGCCGCTCACGTTCAATAGCAGGATTATATGGAAGAGGGCGGAAACCAGCAGGAATCCTCTCAGCACCCAGTTCGGCTTGCGTCTCGCGAGGGCCTGTTCCACCTTATAAATCCTTTTCGGTAGCCAGAAAGAGTTCTGATGCTCCCGCAGCCTTCGCCATGTCCATCACCTTGACGGCCTGGTTGAGGACCACCCTTCGGTCCGCCTTGATGACGACCTGCGCGTCCTTCCGCCCGGCGACCGCATTCTTTATGCGGGTGTACAGGGCGTCGGGGGCGATTTCCTCCTGGCCGATGATGATGCGCCCGTCCTGCGAGACAAAAATGATGATCTGCTCCTGCAACTGGGCTGCGCCCGAGCGGGCCTGGGGCAGCTTGAGGTCGATGGCTTCGTCGACCATGAAATTAGTGGTCAGGAGGAAATAGATGAGGAGCAGGAACACGATGTCGATGAGCGACGTCATCGGCAACATCACCTCCGCCTTCCGCCTGGGTTTGAAATGTGCGAGCATGGCCTACTCCTGCTTTTCCCTGGATAGCGCCTTTATGAAGGAAACCGCTCCGTTCTGGAGTTCCTCGCTGAATCGGTCCACCCGGAGAGAAAGGTAGGAGTGGGCGGCAATCGTGGGGAGGGCCACGATCAGGCCGAACGCGGTGGTGAGCATGGCTTCCCATATGCCTCCCGCGAGGACCGCCGCGTTCACCTTGCCGCCGGTTTCCTGTATGATCATGAAGGCCTTTATCATTCCCGTGACGGTGCCAAGGAGTCCGAGGAGGGGCGCCAGGTTGCCTATGGCCGCGAGTGTCGGCAGGTAGCGCTCCATTTCCTGCACTTCCGCCTGCTGTGCGTTGATGATGACCGTCTCGAGCGTTTCGCGGTCCTCGGGGTTCACGTCGGAGGCCGCCGCCAGGATGCGCCCAAGGGCGCTTGGGTCCGCCTGCGCGGCGGCGAGCGCCTTTTTCTTGCCGCCCGTCGCAATTGCCCCCGCCACTTGGCGCGGCAGGGACGGATCGCCCCTCTTGACCCTCGCGTAGCGCAGCAACCGCTCGCAAACGATTGCAAACATCAGGATGGACAGGAAGAGGATGGGCCACATCACGAATCCGCCCTTTTCGAAAAAACCCCAGATACTCGCAAAGCTCATGAAATCATCCTTCCGTTTGTTCGCTCCCGCCCGGCCTTGCGGCTGTTTTGTCCACGTCGGTCACATCCGGCTGTCCGTCGAAATCGAGGTCCCGGCTCCGTTTGCACAAAGCTTCCGTTTCGTCGTACTCCTCCCAGACATCCGGCCTGCCGTCGTGGTTGGAGTCCTCCTCGACGCGGGACACGAGATCGGAAGAGCACACGTCTGAACTCCAGTCACGAGTGGATATC
>CALFXO010000178.1 GCA_937958025.1 uncultured Syntrophobacteraceae bacterium | reverse complement strand
GTCAAGAATATCGTGGCGCAATACGCGCAGCATGTTTCACCTCGCAAGTGGGATTGTGGGAAAGCCTGCCGGGAGATTCGTTGCGCGGGGAGGAGGATGGCCGCCGGGCTCGCGGCGCATTGCGGCGCGCCGGGAGGCGATGAAGCAACTCCCTGACGCGCCCCATATCATGCAACAGCTTACATGCCGCCCAGCGCGTCCCAGACGCTCTCGGCAAGCCCCGCGGAGCGCGTCGCCTCGAAGAGCCGTATGGCCTCCTCGTAGGCGTGCTCGCTGATGCGCTTCTTGTATTCGGGAGCGATGGCGTTCATCTGGGGAGAGAAAACCTTGTTGGCCTTCTTGATGTTGCCGCCCGTGTTGCCCGTCTCGACCGCCCAGGCGGCCATTGCCTGCCACAGCTCGTCAGGGATTCCCCGGTAAGGGCGCTTGACGTATTCGCGGTTTTCGGTCGTTATGGCGTTGCCGTTCTGGTTCATCGCCGTGCCGAAAGCGATGTTCTGCCACAATGTGCCGACGTTCCCCTTGCGGATGCCGTACTCGATGAAGAGCGAAATCTTGTCGAGCGACGTTCCCGTAATGCCATGCTGGGCAATGTCCACCGACCAGGGCTGGATAGCGTTCCAGATGTCGCGGGTGAGGTCAAGCTGTATCCCCTCGTGCGCCGATCCGAAATAAGTGCCGTGGATCGATCCGTTGTTGATGGCAAGGAGATCCGGATGCACGCCCTTTTCCGCCAGATGGCTAATGAACCATTTCGCTTCCTCCGGCTGGGTGAAGCCTTCCGCGCTACCGCTCTTGGCGCCGATCTCGCCCAGCTCCACCTCGAGGTCGAGCCCCATCCCGATGATGGGCTGCGCCAGGTAGAGGGTGGCTTCCAGGTTCAGTTCGTTTTCCATGTGCGACGCGTCAATGGCGAAGGAGGTGAAGCCCGCGGCCAGTTCATCCGCGATCAACGCCTTGACGCCTTCCACTTCTTCCTTTTTCTTCACCGTGAGGTGATCGGCGTGAACGGCGAAGGGCACTTCCGTATTCCCGAGGCGCTCATTTTCCTTCACAATGTAGTCGACAAAAGACGCAGGGGTGAATTCCGTGTAGGTGAGCTCCGACTTGGCGATTTCATACATCACCGGGGCCTTGGCGGCCATGGAGGCGAGCACGATGCCCTCCACCGGAAGACGGCAGCGCATGTTCGTGGCCATAATCATGGCATTGTGCTTCTTCGCGGCCTTGAGCAACGCCTTCCCATTGACGAGCGGGGCTATGCTGTCAGGAAAGCGGCTCTTCACATTTTCCGGACGATAATCTTTTCTTTGCATCGCCATATTGAAAACCTCCTGCATTTTGAATAAAACGTAGCTCAGATTATGTGATGAGAGGTCACCGGTCCGTTAAGCCACCGGATTCATTTATGTTAGCCACGGTTCTCTCCGCGGCCAAAGCGCAAGGGACGATAAATTGCCGGATGCAACAAGGCGCGTTGTCATTATGGATATGATTCTATTATTTGTAAAGGAAGCAGTCAATGCAATCTGAAAAGGCGCGACTGAGGCTGGAGCTACGCCCGGACGGCGATTCGCCTCAAGATCCGGGCGGAGATTGGGGAAAGGCGGCGGAGAAGTTGAGGCGGCTTCCGGTCTATAAAAGCGCCCGCATTATCATGGCATCGCCCGCCCTGGCATTGCGGCAGGTCCGCATCAACATCCTCGCGGACCGCAAGCGGTTGGTCATGCCCACCGCCGGCGTGCAGAAGGGGTTCGTGCGGGTGGACCCGGAAGGAATTCCCCTCGCCAAGCGCGTCTTCGCGGCGCAAATGGACCCGAGAAACCCGTTTGCGGCCAAGATCCCGTACGGCAAACCGCTCAAGCACCCCATAGACCTGATTCTGACGGAAGCCCTAGGGGTTGCGGAAGACGGGAGCAGGATCGGCGAAGGAGAAGGGCATCTCGATTTGCAGTATGCCATATTGCTCTCCATGGGATGGCTCTCCCCTACAGTGCAGATCGCGGCAGTGGTCGAGGAGCAGCAGATTCACCCCACGGCCCTGCCCATGGAGCCTACGGACGTAGCGGTGCACTGGATCGTCACCCCTCAGCGCGCCTTTCAAACATCCCTAACCGGAACACCCGCCCCGGACATACTCTGGGAAAGACTCAGTCCCAAGCAAGTCCGCCGCAACGACGCGCTTTTTTTCCTCAATCGCAACCGAGGACATGCACCCGCAGGCGCCGACATATAACGGTTATGTGGAAATTGCAAAATTCCCTTGATCTTCATTTTGGATATCACTATTTTACACCAGCTCGGGTGCAAGATATTAAAATGGCATGATTTCTGATTGTAAAAGAAGCGGCGCGGGCGGACCGGCGCCGCCAATAATCAACCCCGTGCGCAGTCCGATGCGGTCCGGGACGTTCGAGCGGAATGGTTTGTCGCCAGATGGAGCGACAGTGAAATTCAGAAGAAAAGGTGTTGCTGCATGAAGCATGGATTGGCGTTGTCAGTGTTTGCTCTGCTATTGACCGGATTATGCGTTTATTCCTCCCCTTGCGGAGGACAGATGGAAGACCCCGCCCTGGAACAGGAACTGGAGCAAAGACAGGCGCAGGAGCAGAGTCAAGAGAAATTCACGGCGGAAGTCAAGAACTACCACTATCGCATTCCGGACTACACCGTCATCGGGGCCCCATCCGATTACAAGGTGCGTCCCAACGACAATTTGCTCGACATAGCACGCCGCAACGGTCTTGGTTATAACGAGCTGGACCTCCTCTACCCCCGCGTCGATCCCTGGCTGCCGCCCCAGAACAAGCATATCACCATCCCATCCATGTGGGTGCTGCCGCCGACCCAGTTCGAGCAACTCGTCATCAATGTTCCCGAGTTGCGACTGTACTTCTTCAATAAGGCAACCGGCAACGTGCAAACCTACCCCATAGGCATCGGGGACGATGGTTGGGAAACGCCTATCGGGACCTACCATATCGTACAGAAGCGGGCTAATCCGGCATGGTACGTTCCCGAATCGTTGCAGGCGAAATACGGCATGAAGGTGATGCCCCCCGGTCCCGAAAATCCGCTGGGCGAATTCGTAATGAAGTTTTCCGCAGGCGCCTACGGCATTCATGGGACGGCCATGCCATGGGGCGTCGGACGGCTCGTGAGCCATGGGTGCATCCGCTGCTACCCGGAGCACATTCGCATCCTCTATCCGCAGGTGGAAGTCGGGACCACATTGGAGATCATCTATCAGCCGATCAAGATCGGGCATCTGGGCAACGACATTTATGTGGAGGCCCACCCGGACGTCTACAAGAGAATTCCCGATTACATCGGCTATGCGGTCGACATGCTGAACCACCAGCCGGACGCGGACAGGGTGGACCCCGGGCGCTTCAAGGTGGCCATCAACCTCAGGAACGGGGTGCCTACGAACGTCACGAAGATCACGAGAGACGGGGCGCCTAAGGAGCCATCCTCCCGCTCCCAGGATTTCACGATCTACTAATAGCATCCGTTCAGCGCCGCGGGAGAGCGCAAAGGAGGCGGCAGTATGAAGTCCTACCGGAAAGAGTTGTGGTTCAACGTCCCAACGCGCAGGGCGTTCATCAACATTACTCCTCAGGTCGAAGAGTGCCTGAAGGAATCTGGCGTGACCGAGGGGCTCGTCCTTTGCAACGCGATGCACATTACAGCGTCGGTTTTCATTAACGATGACGAATCAGGGCTTCACCAAGATTATGACGCGTGGCTGGAGAGGCTCGCTCCGCACGAGCCCGTCTCGCAGTATCGCCACAATGTGGGCGAAGACAACGCCGACGCCCACATGAAGCGTCAGATCATGGGCCGCGAAGCCGTTGTCGCCGTCACGAAGGGCAAGCTTGACTTTGGAACGTGGGAGCAAATCTTCTACGGCGAGTTCGACGGCCGCCGCCGTAAGCGCGTGCTGGTGAAGATTATCGGGGAGTGAGTCGGTCCCTTCCGGCAGGCCCGCCTGGTTTCTCGAACGCCTGGCAAGAATTGACGTTCTCCTGCCGCCAAGCTACTCTTCTACGACGATCCATGAAAGAGAAAGGGGCGCGCCAATGAATGACCTGACTCCACAATCTGAAGAAATGATAAATAAATTGTGATTTTTTACCGTTCTCCGCCTGATGGAATTGAAATCGTTCGCGTTCTACACGGCGCGAGAGATATTGAAGCCGGTTTCCACTCCGATGGCTGAACCAGGGCCAACCGCCCCGTGAACAGACCCCATCCACCTTCCCCGGATCACAAGATTCACCATCCGAAAATCGCGGCGTCTCAGCGAGCGCTTCGACAAATCGCCAGCCTCACGGAAACCCGTCAGGCATCCGAGCGCCTGCGCATCAGTTATGCGCCTAGCGACGCCTCGACTCATCCTCTTAGAGAATTTCAAAGTAAGAATTTGTATTGACAACTTTACCAATTCATATTACCTTGCACCTCACCATGGCGCTATTCAGCAATTATGGATATCCTAACAAATCGGGAAAGCTCGCACAATGCTCAATTCACAATCTCCCATACCTCTCTACCACCAACTGGCGGACGTCATCCTTTCAAAGATACGCTCGGGGGAATACACCCCCGGCTCCAGGATTCCTTCGGAGCACGCGCTTGCGGCCGCCTACGGGATAGGACGTCCAACGGCGAGACAAGCCGTAGATCTTCTGGTGCGAAAGCGCATCCTGACGCGCAGGCGAGGCTCAGGCACCTTCGTGCGCATCCAGCAGGAGGAAGTGGACCTTTTTTCTCTCGCCGGCACCATGTCGAGTTTTCAGAAGAGGGGCATATCGGTCGCAAGCCGCATCGTGCAGAAGACCCGCATTAAGGCCATATCGATCGATCCCGAAAACCCCTTTTCCGGGCGAAACGCTTTTTTCTTTTCCCGTCTCAGCCTGGTGGAGGACGCCCCGGTTCTATTGGAAGATATTTACATGCACCCGGACATATTCATCGGGTTCGATGAAATAGACCTTACGGGACGGTCGCTTTCCCAGATCGTTGGAGAGCGCTATTACATGCGGCTTGCAAGCGGAAGGCAGAATTTCCGAATCACCAGCGTGGACGGCAGGAAAGCCCAGGAGCTTGGCGTCCTCCCGACGACGCCCGTCCTGTTGGTGAAACGCTTCCTGAATTTCCCGCAGGCAGACAACGCCATCTATTCGGAGCTTTACTGCCGGACCGACCAATTCGTATTTTCTCAGACACTCGGAGGATTTTCAGATGATTGACAGAGGGTACTATGCAGGATTCGGCGGCGCCTACCTGCCGGAAATCCTTGTCGCCACCTTTGACGAACTCATCGACGCCTTCCACAAGGCGAAGGCGGACCCCGCCTTCTGGCAGGAATACGCCGACATTATGTCCACCTACTCGTGCAGGCCGACGCCCCTCACCTTCGCGCAGAACCTCACGAGGCATTTCGGCGGGGCGAAAATCTACATCAAACGCGAGGACCTGAACCACACGGGCGCCCACAAGGCAAACAACGTCATGGGGCAAGGGCTCCTTGTAAAGCGCATGGGCAAGACCCGAGTGATCGCCGAAACAGGGGCCGGTCAGCACGGGGTGGCGACCGCCACCATGGCCGCCAAATTCGGCTTCCGATGCACGATCTACATGGGAGAAGTGGACGTCGAGAGGCAGCGCCCCAACGTTTTCTGGATGGAGCGCCTCGGGGCGGAGGTAGTCGCGGTGAAGGAAGGAACCCGGATACTCAAGGACGCCATCAACGAAGCCTTCCGCGACTGGGTTTCCAATATGGACGACACGCACTACGTGCTCGGCACCGCGTGCGGCCCCCATCCCTTCCCCGAGATGGTCACTTATTTCCAGTCCATCATCGGCAAAGAGGCGCGCAAGCAGATCATGGAATGCGAAGGGAGGCTTCCCAGCCGCGTCTATGCTTGCGTCGGAGGGGGCTCTAATGCTATGGGAATCTTCAGCGGGTTTATGAGCGACCCCGTGGAGCTGGTCGGGGTCGAAGCGGGCGGCAGGGGGCTTGACACGGGCATGCACGCCTCGCGGCTTTGCTCGAAGGACGCGAGCGTCGGGATCGCGCAGGGATACAAGACTTATTTCCTCCAGAACGAGGACGGCCAGATGCGGGAAACCCACAGCGTGGCGGCGGGACTCGATTATGTCGGGGTGTCCCCTATCCTCGCCCACCTCAGGGACAGGGGCCGCGTGCGCTTCGAGGCGGCAACGGACCGCGAGGTGGTGGACGCGCTCGCTCTCACCATCCGCAAAGAAGGCGTGATCCCCGCCCTCGAATCGGCCCATGCTTTCGTGCAAGCATTCAAGGAAGCCCCTGGCCTCTACCGGGACGACATCGTCATCATCAACCAGTCGGGGAGAGGCGACAAGGACATATTCACGATAGCCGATGCGTTCGAGGACCCCGCGTGGAAGGAATTCATCAAAGAGAAGGCGGAGAAGTACAATGCTTGAAAACTACCTGAGAGAGAAACTGGAAGAAAAAAGCATCCTCCTCATGACCCACATCGTCATCGGATATCCCAGCTTCGAGGAATCCCTCAGGATAGTCGAGGCGATGGTGGAAGCGGGCGTGGATCTGATGGAGCTGCAAATCCCCTTTTCGGAGCCTATCGCGGACGGTCCGGTCATTCTACACGCAAATCAAAGCTCCCTGGCCGCCGGGTCGAGCGTCAGGAAGTGCTTCGAGTTCGCGGGGGCAGTGGCGGAACGGTTCAGCATCCCGTTTCTTTTCATGTCGTATTACAATATCCTTTTTAAATACGGCACGGCCCGATTCACGGCCGAAATGGCGGCGCGGGGACTTCGCGGGGCCATCGTCCCGGACCTTCCCCCCGAGGAGGGGCAAGACTACATCGACGCCATGGAGCAGAACAGCCTCGATCCGATTTATATTTTCTCACCGGCTACAACCGACGAGCGCATGAAATACATCGCCCGCTACGGACGTGGATTCATCTATTGCGTGGCGCGAAAAGGCGTGACCGGCCTCGACACGACCTTTTCCAAACAGCTCGAAGCCTATCTCGCCCGGTGCCGAGCGGCGACAGACCTTCCACTGGCGCTCGGATTCGGGGTGAGGGACCGGGAGGACATAGATTTTCTCAAGGGAAAGGTGGACATAGCCGTCATAGGGACCCAGACGATTCGCATCATGGAGGAGCAAGGCGTTGAAGCCGTAGGAGACTTTATACGAAGCCTGCGTTGAATAAAGAAACCCCTCCGCCGAAACCGGACATTTGACGGGCGGGGCTCCGCTTCGCCCGTCTCCGCCGGTTCGCAGGAATAGCGACGGCCCGTTCGCCTTCCTGGCGACGCGACCGGCGCCTTCCCGCACTCCACATTTCAATAGCGCCGAGCCGTCAGTCTTTCAAGCCTCCATCCGGCATAGAGGCGGGCGATTGCGCCGCAACGGGGTCCTCCCCCACCATGGCGAGCGCCGGCGCCCCGACGACGGCTGCAACGTCCCGCCTCCGCCGGGCGTAAACAAATCCCCCCACCACGGAAGTAAACGGCGCCACGGTCACAAGGCCGAAGCTCCCGACGATCGTCTTCAGAATTTCGGCGGCGATAAAATTGATGTTGAGGATCTGGAGCGGCGGAATCCCCTTGGAGAGGAGCACCATGAGGAGGGAAATGCACCCGGACATATAGGCCATGAGGAGCGTCGTCACCATGGTGCAGCTCATCGCGCGCCCCACCCGGAAGCCCGACATGGTCAATTCCCAGGAAGAAAGGTCGGGGCGTTTTACGGCAACCTCGTTCATGGCGGCTGCCACGTCGATCGCAACATCGATGACCGCCCCGGAGGCCCCCAGGAAGACAGCCGCTATGAAGAGCCTCCCAAGGTTCAGGCCATCGAAGCCAGAATAGAGAAGCGTCTCCGAAAAAGGCTGCATCGCACCGTGGAGACGGAAAGGCGGGAAGAGCGCAAGGGCGAGCGTCGCCGTCAGCAGGATGCCCAGGAACGCCCCGATCCAGGCCACCAGCGCCATGCGACTCACCCCCGCGACCAGAAAGAGCACCGCGCCGCCAATGACCGTGATCGTCCCAAAGGAGGCGTAGACCGGATCCCACCCAAGCAGAATTGCCGGGAGAAGCACTTTCCACATGAGAAGGATCGCGAAAACAAAGGACAGGAGAGCCCTCGCCCCCGCCCAGCCCGCGTAGCCAACGAGGATAAGCGCGAAAAACCCGGCCACCAGCAGTTCTATGTTTAGGCGGTGGTGGTCGTAGGCGGTCGCCGAGAGTATTTCGTCTCCCGCGGTCGTCAACACGATGAAGGCCCGGTCGCCGACTTCAAATATTTTGTCCGTTTCCAGCTTGCCATTCAGGTCGTTTCCCGCCTCGATTTCCCGCCCCGCGCAGGGACCGTCGAGGAGCAGGACAGTGAGGCGCTGACTTCCGATTTTCACGAGCCCGTACTGGTGCAGGAGGGAATTGTCCACCGCCGTGATCCTGCCGACGCAACGCTCCTCATCCCTCGCGTAAGGGCTATCGTACAATCCCGGCATGACGAGCAGCACGCAAACGAGCGCCCCGATGCACAGTGCGAAGGCGGCGTTCCGGCTCATTATTCTTCTCAAAGGCTCCCCCTCCTAGCGTCTTGTCGGGCTTGTTCTTGTTGGTCGAAGCGAACGAACGTGAATCCCGACAAGGACCCGATCCGGTTGGCGCTCCCCTCGGCTCACCTCAACCTACAGTCCACAAGAACGCATGAGGGGGCGCAGCCCGCAACACCGCAGGCGCCCGCCCCCTCCATGGCGTTTATGCTTCGCGGCCTTACATCTTGCTAAAGCCCGCGATCGTCATCATCTTCTTGTGTATGTCAGTCTGGTCGTAGCACCCATTGAAGGTTTCCGCGCCAACACCGATGGCCGAAGTCTGGACCGGCACGCCCGTGTGGGAATAGGAGGTCCAGCCGATGCCCGATTTGTTGTTGAGAATGGTGGTCAGCTTCACCGAGAGGGGCTTGTAGCCGCCAAAGAGAAGGTAGGTGTAATCGTCCTTGGCCCGCTCCTTCTCACCCAGCATACTCTGCGCGAAAGCATCTTTCAGCACCTTGATTTCGAGGTCGGTAAGCGCCGTGCCGTATTTGAGCTTCTTTTCGGCGTCCTTGGCGGCCTTCTTGGCGTCGTCGGATGCGTCTTTTTCCGCGCCAGCCGCAACGGCCTTCTCCAGGGGGGCCTTCTCATCGTCAGCCATCACGTACAGGCCGAACGCTTCCTTGATAGCGGGCAGCATGTCTTCAAACTTCGCATTTTCGGGGGTGTGGTCTTTCTTGTATTCCGCCAGTTTCTTGTCGAATTCCTCGTAGCTCATCTTCTGGTTTTGAATCTTGTCCACGAAGGAGGAATACTGGGTGCCCACAAACCCGATGGTCATGCCGCCGGTTTCGTGATCGCCGGTCACGACGATGAGCGTCTCTTTCGGATGGGCCTTGTAGAATTTCACCGCTTCGGCGATAATGTTCGGGGCCCCGCGTTCCAGCTTTGGAAGCCTACGATCGGCGCATCCTTTTCTTCCGCAAGAATGAAAGGAGCCCGAGTCCCGAGGCGAAGAGGAGCCAAGTCGCAGGCGCGGGGGTAGGAGTGGGCGGGGAGGGCCCGGGCGGAAGGGTTTGCTCAGGGGGTGGATCGGATGTCGCCGTCGAATCCGGTTGCGGCGCATCATACTCCCCGGTAGGGTTCCAGGCGGAAGTCCTCTTGCCTCCTCCATGGTCCGTGGGCTCCGGTCCCCCCTCGCCCAGGGAGATAAGGCCGGGAGGGGGAAACATCGCGCGTTCTCCCCTGAATATCCGGGTGTAGAAGCCGTCCGGAGCCATGGCGGCCGGGTCCGGGGAGCAGCCATAGGAGCCTGGAATGGGAAACTCAATGAATGCGGGTTGCTTGCCTCTGGCAAAGCAAACGACCGCCATGCACTCCCCGGGACCAGGGACAAATCCATTTCCGTTCGCCTCCGCATCCTCGACCATCCGCGCGCCGAGTGCGGTCACCGTCCCCTTCCCGTGGACCATGCGCCACAATGCGCATTGGACGTCCCGCCGATCTCCCACCTTGTGATTTATGAGATAGTTGATTCTGTCCCAACGCAATTCATTCAATTCGGGCGGCATGGCATTATAATCCCCGTAAAGCGAGACCTCATGAACGGCGTTCTTCTCAATTCGAGCATATCGATTGAGGCACCAGGCATCATAGTCCGTCCAATCGGCAATATCGGCCCCCTCCCCCATCCCGATGAAGAACACCCGAAACCGGCTGGATTCTCCATAGTCAATGTACATGTCGACAGGCGCCGAAGGCAATCGCAGTCCGCTTCCACGAGAGGAATTCTCTCCGGCAAGACAAAGCGCCGACTGGGAAAACAACAAGAGCGCACATAAAACTCCAATGATTTTAATATTATGCATAACCATACCTTTTCTCGCAGTACACCATCGAATGACGCATCAGGAATATGCCCAAGATACTGCCAAAGTGAAAAGGTATTTGTATAAATATTTCACAATTAGAAGGGCGCTGAAGGACTCCGGCATGGTTGCAACGAGAGCAGTCTTACTCCTAGCGCGCCAAATCGTCAACTAATTGACAACACCATCCACATATGGCAATCGCCACCCTTAAGGGGAACACAATCCAAGTGCTTCTATCAAAAGGAAAAGTTCTCGCCATCAACAGCGAGAGCCAACGCATGGACGCCTTATAGCAAGATGCAAAAGAAGATGTAAAGGGGGAATCTAGGGGGGAGGACAGGAGGGTAGGCATAGTACCCATAGCATGTATTTTACTAAAAATTATGAACAGTAATCCATTACCACCATTTTTTGCGAGGTTCAGAAAATTGACTATTTCCAAGAGTTTTTAGAGAAAAGAGGCGGTGAAAGAAGGCGCGGCAGTGCACAGGCGCATCGCGGGTCGCTCCGCTTTACCCCAACGACGCGCCGGAAGCTCCCCCAACCGGCGGTATCGGCTCCGGCGCAACGCTGGGCGGGAACGTCATTTATTCAACACATGAACCTGAATGGTGAACTTTTCATTCGGGGTCGCATCCGTTTCAATAACGATGGGGATCTGGCGCTGCGAACCTTTTTCGAGGCTTTCCAACTTGGGCTCGATCTCGAGACTATATCCCTGCTTCCCGGAAATCGGTTTCTGGGTCACCGTGAGAATTTGTTCATCGTATGTTAGCTTCGTGATTTCAAAGGGCTTGTCGCGATTATTCACCACGGCCACCACCCCCTTGCGCGGGGCCCGGCTCCCAGCATCGAGGCTCCCGACAAGGAGAGACATCGGTCTCACGCTGATCTCACCCGTAACGGAGGCGTTCACCCGGATGAGGACTTCGGGCTTCTTGGGATGGTCCGTGACCACCTTGATGAAGCCGTGGTAATCGCCCATGGAGACCTTGTTGGAAACTTTCAGCTGATAACGTTTTCCATCCTCGACCGTTTCCAGCTTGTAGCCTATCTTGTCGTCTATATTACTCTCCACGCTCTTGACATGGAACGTCTGCGGGGAACTCCTGAGCTCTATTGTCTCTTCTTTCAACTGGTCCGCCATTCCCTGAAAAAAGACCATCGCGCTAGGAAGCACTTCGATAAAGGATCTCACTTCTCCGCTGATCTGCAGGGTGACGCGCGATTTTACCGGATCGTTCGAGAAGACGTCCGCCGTCTTCTGGATCTTTCCTTCCATATTGCCCAGGTTCACCTGGACCGCCACCTTCCCTTCTCCACCGGGAGGAATCGTCCTATCAAAATGCACGACGGTGCAACTGCATCCCACCCGCACCTGGGTAATCTCCAGCTCCCCCTGGCCCGTGTTCTTAACGACGAACTCGTGCTTGATGGCTTCCCCCTCATAGGCCTCGCCAAAATCATAGGCGGTTTCAGGGACCTCGATCGAAGGGGATTTGCCGTCCGTCGCCTGAGCAGGGGCGGGGACGGTGGAGGACGGCTCCGGCGCGGCGGGCGCAACAGGCTCCACGGCCCCAGCCGCGCAAGCGCAGCCGATCCATATGCAGCAGCAGACAACCAGGAAACCAATTTTCAAACAGCTTCGCATTCTCCTGAACTCCTCATGGTTCGCGATTCACGCAGTGCAAGCGCCTGGACCCCGCGACAACAATCGCCCCGGCGTCCCAGGAACGCTTCGCGCGTGATATTCTGTTAGCTGGGAAAGGTCAAGACCAAAAGGGGCGGGAAACGCTCACTACGCCCCCTTCAAAAACGCCCCGGCCCGAGAACGCTTTCCGGACAGCAGGTTCACTCGGGCCGATGATCGCCCAGAGTTTTCTTTATCTCGCGCTTCATGGCATTGATAGAACGGGTGATGGGGATTTCCTTGGGGCACGCCCGTGTGCATTCAAAGTGGTTTTCGCAACCCCAGGCCATATCGGGATGGTCCATCTGCTCCAGGCGCTCCAGGAAGCGCCCGTCCCGAGAATCGAAGATCTGGCGGTAGGCCCAAACCAGCGCCGCCGGACCGATGAATTTCCCCTCGCGCCACATAACGGGGCATGACGCGGTGCAGCAGGCGCAAAGGATGCACCGGATCACTTCATCGACTTTCCTTCTGTCTTCCGGACTTTGGAGACGTTCGCGCTCCGGGGCGGGTCCAGACGGGATGAGGTAAGGGCGGACCGAATTCACTTTATCGAGGAAGGAATTCATATCCACCACAAGGTCCTTGAGAACTTTAAAG
This sequence comes from uncultured Syntrophobacteraceae bacterium, assembly GCA_937958025.1. GTDB lineage: Bacteria > Desulfobacterota > Syntrophobacteria > Syntrophobacterales > Syntrophobacteraceae > CALFXO01. Next base: position 33,937 of record CALFXO010000178.1, on the reverse strand, counting down.
ACGGGGAGAGGCTCCAGGACGACCTCATTGCAACTGTAATCCTTGACCAGTTTCTGGCAAGCCAGGGCGCACGAGCCGTTGATCCTCATTCCATCCGATCCGCACACCCCGTGGGCGCACGACATGCGGTAGCTGAGCGTCCCATCCTGCTCCCACTTAATCTTGTTCAGGCAGTCCAGGATGCGATCCCGGGGCTCGGCCTGCACGGTGTAGTGTTTGAAATAGGGACCCGCGTCCACCTGCGGGTCATAGCGGAATATCTTGAATTTCATCTCTATCACGGCAAAACCCCTCCCCCGGTTCGTGGTTGGACTGAGACCGCGGCGCCACGCAAATCAATCGCGGGCGTCTATGGGCTTGTACTCGCAGCCCATTGCTCCGCAGTAGTCTCCAACGTATTCGGCCTGCGGCCTGTAGAGCGCGGGTTTTTCCTGCGCCTCGGCGAATTTCTCTTCAATGATGTGCGAACACCACCCGGCGATACGGGATATTGCAAAAACGGGGGTCATCAAATCGACGGGGATGCCCATCATGTGATAAACAGAGCCGCTGTAGAAGTCCACATTGGTCTTGATCGTCTCCCGGCCCCTGGCTTCAAACGCCTTATTGGCAGTCTCCTCGATCTTGCTGAGGATTTCATACCATATGGCATGGCCGGTCTTTTCCCCCAGTTCCTTCGACATGGGCTTGAGAATCCTCGCCCGCGGATCGACGGTTTTGTAAACCGCGTGCCCCATTCCCATGATCCGCTCACCGTCATCTATGTGCTTGTTCACCCAGGATTCGACGCTCTCCGAGTTGCGGATTTCAGCTTCCACCTCGAAAAGCATCTTCATGACGCGAGCGTTCGCGCCGCCATGCAGGCTTCCGGAGAGGGCTCCGACGCCAGCCGCGACGCCGGCGTACATATGGGCGCGGGTCGAAACCACCTCGCGGCACGCAAAGGTGGAGGCATTGAAGGTATGGTCCGCATGCAGAGTGAGGCAGATATCCAACCCCCGCGCGACTTCTTCCATCGGTCTCTCGCCGTGCAGCATCCAGAGAAAATTCGCCGCATGGGAAAGCGCCGCGTCCGGGGCGACCACGCCGCGCCCGTTTCTGATCCTTTCCCAAGCCGCCATCACGACGGGAATTCTCGATATGAGCCGGACAGCCATGCGCGCATTGGCCTCGCGGGAATCTCCCTGGAGGTCCGGGTCGACCATGGCGAGGAGCGGCACGGAGGCTTGCAAGACGTCCATGGGGTCCGCGTCTTTCGGCCAATGCTTCATGCTTTCAAAAATATAATCCGGCATGGTCCTCGCGCTGACGAGCTGCGCCGTGAAATCCGCCAACCGTCCTTGGTCGGGAAGGGAGCCGTGCAGCAGCAGATGCGCCACTTCCTCGAACGATGCGTTCGCCGCAAGGTCCTCTATGCGGTACCCTCTATATATAAGGATGCCCTTTTCGCCGTCTATGTAACTCACCTTCGTGTCCGCGACGGTCACGCCCCTCAGCCCGGTATTTTTTACACGCGTTTCTTTTATAGCATCCACCATGCTGTTCCTCCGATTCGTCCGACGCGATTACAGCCATCAGGTTTCCCAAGCAGCGGGCCGAGCCCGGAGCGACCGTCGCCCCTCCCGCATAGACCATGAACATTAATCCCATCATCTAATCGCTGCTCAAAAAACTGTCAATCAGGAAACACTCCCACGCAGCAATTCCATGCTCGCCGAGGATTGAAAGTTACGTCTTCGCCGGATAGCCGACGCCATAGCCCGAATCCATGCTATTCAATAAAATAGACTGCGATGCGGGCCTTCGCGATATGCTTTCAAAATCCAAAATGAGAATTGCTGGCCAGGTCTTCCCTATACTGGACATGGGCTATTCATGATATAGTAATATTGTCAGCAACTTTGGCAACAGACAGCTCTGATTTGCCAGCAGTTCTAAATTTGGCCTCTCAACTGGGACTGGCAACTACTTTAGTGGGCTGTCAGCCTTAGTTTTACAGGTTGGCGGTAAGTTGGGGTGAGCCGTGGCGACCCCCAACAGGGGATCAGGTCCTTGTCAGGGTTCGCATTCGCTCGCCTCAACGTACAAGAATAAGCCTGACAAGGCGCTAGCTCTCAAGGGGATTGTTTGACATGCGGGACGAAGCCAAGACAAAGGAGCAGCTCATCGCCGAGCTGAATCAGCTGCGCAGGCGCGTTGCTGACATGGAGAAGGCCGAGCCGAGGGAAACGGACGGGTCTCTTAGGCAGGACCGGGCGCGGTTGGCGATGTTGTTGCAGATGGCGCGGGTCGGCCTTGTGATCCATGGCCCGGACGGCAGAATCCTGTACAGCAATGCCACAGCTCAGAGCTTGCTCGGAGTTTCCGAAACGGAGCTCCTCGGCAAGCCCCTTGACTCTCCCTCCTGGCAACTCCTGCGTGAAGACAAGTCCATCTTGCCAAAAGAAGAATTCCCGGTTGCTCAGGTCCTGGCAAAGAAAGCGCCCGTAGAAAACGTGGTTCGCGGCATCCAGAGACCCGACAGGGAGGAGCCGGACTGGGTGCTCGTAAATGCCTGGCCTTGGATTTCAGACAGTGGAGCCCTCTCGGAAGTGATCGTCTCGTTCATGGACGTCACCGAACGGAAACGCGCGGAAGAAAGGCTGAGAGAATCGGAGGAGCGCTTCAGGCTGATCCTTAAATCGGCTCAAATCGGGGTCTGGGATTGGGATATAGAGAAAGACCATTGGTATGCATCGCCGGAATATTACGCCATGCTCGGATACCAGCCGGTCGAGGGGCCAGGGGATCGCGCCGCGTGGCTGGAGCGGGTGCACCCGGAAGACCGGGCATACGTCAGCAAAACGATTCAGAGCGTGTTGACGCAGGATTTCAATGGCTATCAATACGAGGCGAGAATGCTGCATGCGGATGGCGCTTACCGATGGATGCACGTCATGGGGTTTGGCGTCCAACGCGGCGAGGACCAGAAGGCCACAAGGATGCTAGGATTCAGGATGGACGTCACAGACCGAAAACACGCGGAAGAAGCGCTGCAAGAAAGAAACGGGCAATTGCAGGAGACGGTCCTGGAGCTGGAGCGAGCCCAGAACATGCTGCAACTGATCATCGAGGCGATACCCGCTCGCGTATTCTGGAAGGACAGGGATCTGCGTTTTTTGGGGTGCAATAGTCTCTTCGCCCGCGACGGCGGTCTCCAGCGTCCGCAAGACCTCATCGGCAAGGACGATTACGCCATGGTTTGGCGGGAGCAGGCGGAGCTCTACCGGGCGGATGACCGCCAGGTCATGGAGTCCGGCCTCCCCAGGATGAACATCATCGAACCGCAAACCACACCCACCGGCTCTATAATTTGGGTAAACACCAGCAAGGTTCCGCTGCGTTCACCAGACGGCGGGATTTTCGGGGTTTTGGGAGTCTACGAGGATATCACCGAGCGCAAGCGGGCAGAGGAGGAAAAGGCCAGGCTTGCGGCGATTGTGGAATCCTCGGACGATGCCATCATCAGCAATACCTTGAAGGGGGAAATCGTAACATGGAACCGGGGAGCAGAAAGGATATATCAATATGCCGCGGAAGAGATAATCGGACGGCGCATTTCCGTCCTGGCCCCGGGGGCCCTCGCCGATGAAGCGGCCACCATTCTGCGGAGAGTCGCCTGCGGGGAGAGCATCGAACACTACGAGACGATCCGCAGAAGAAAAGACGGCAAACTCATACACGTTTCCCTCTCGATTTCGCCGATCAGAGACAGCTCCGGCGGTATTATCGGCGCATCGACCATCGCCCGGGACATTACGGAAGGAAAACGCATTCAAGATGCTCTGCGGGAGAGCGAGATCAAGATGCGGAGCATCTTCCGGGCGGCGCCGATAGGGATTGGCCTCACGTCCAATCGCGTCATACTGGAAGTCAACGAGGAGCTATGCAGGATCGTCGGCTACGCAAAGGATGAGCTCTTGGGCGAGAGCGGAAGAATGCTCTATCCCACCGACGAGGACTACGAGTACGTCGGCAGAGAGAAGTACCGGCAGATCACGGAACGGGGGACTGGCACGGTTGAGACGCGATTCAGACGCAAGGACGGGCGGGTCATCGACGTTCTGCTGAGCTCGACGCCGCTCGACGCATCCGATCTTTCAGCCGGCGTCACCTTCACGGTGCTGGATATAACCGATAGAAAGCGAGCGGAGAAGGCCGCGTGCACGGCCTCCCGATATTCACGCAGCCTGATCGAGGCCAGCCTCGATCCACTCGTGACCATCAGCCCGGAAGGAAAGATCACCGATGTGAACGCGGCCACGGAAGCCGCCACCGGATATGATCGGATGCACCTTATCGGCGCCGATTTTTCCGATCATTTCACGGAACCGGAGCAAGCGCGATCCGTATACAAGGCGGTATTCGAGAAAGGATCGGTTCGAGACTATCCCCTGGAGATCGAGCACCGGAACGGAAAAATAACGTCGGTGCTCTATAACGCCTCGGTTTATCGAGACGAACAAGGACGGATCGAGGGCGTTGTCGCCGCGGCCCGCGACGTCACGGAGATCAAGGCATTGGAATCCCAACTCCGCCGCGCGCAAAAACTCGAAGCCATTGGGACTCTCGCCGGAGGCATCGCCCATGATTTCAACAACATCCTCGCCCCCATCATAGGTTATACGGAAATGGCCATGGGCAGCATTCCCGAGACTAGCTCTACCAGGCGCCATCTCAATCAGGTCCTGACGGCGGCCAATCGCGCCAAGGACTTGGTAAGGCAGATTCTCGCCATCAGCCGACAAGGGGAAGACCAGCTCATGAGGCCGGTCGACGTAAGCATCATCGTCAAGGAAGCGTTGCAGTTGCTCCGCGCCTCTCTTCCGAGCACAATACAAATAAGGCAGGACGTCAGCAGGGCGACGGTTGTCGCCGACGCCAGCCAGATCCACCAGGTCGTCATCAACCTTTGCACCAATGCGGCCCACGCCATGGCGGACATGGGCATTCTTGAAGTGACCTTGCATGAAGTGGACTTGAGCGCCGAAGACCTTGTCAATCTCTCGATAACAGGCCTGAAACCGGGAATGCATCTCGAACTGAGCGTGAAAGACACGGGTGCGGGCATGAGCCGCGATACGATGCAAAAGATCTTCGATCCATACTTCACAACCAAAGAAGTGGGCAAGGGGACAGGCCTGGGGCTAGCGGTCGTCCATGGGATCATCAATCGGCATGGCGGCGAGATCCTGGTAAGAAGCGAAGTTGGAAGGGGAAGCGTCTTCGACATATATATTCCGTCCGCGGAACGGACCCCGCAACGCGAAAGACCCGGCGCCGACGACTTGCCCAAGGGCAGCGGACGAGTGCTGGTGGTTGACGACGAGCCCGCGATTGCAACGATGGTGGCCAGAATGCTCGAGCGGCTGGGCTACTCCGTGGCAGCAACGACCAGCCCGAAAGAGGCGCTGGACCTGTTCCGGTCTCAGCCGGACCGATTTGATCTGGTCCTCACCGATTACACCATGCCCCAGATGGTGGGAACCGAGCTTGCGAACGAGTGCATGCGCATTCGAGCCGATATACCCGTCATAATCTGCTCCGGCTACAGTGAACGGTTGAACAACGAGCAGCCGGACAAACCGGGAGTCAAAGAGATCGTCATGAAGCCCCTAAATCTAGAGCAACTGGCGACGGTCGTAAGGAGCGTCCTCAATAAGACGAGTGACTGAGCCTTCGCCCGGAAGCAGCGGCATCCCGCCGCGACGTTGCGCCAGCAGCGGCAGGATGCCCTCCTACAACAGTATGAGTCCCAACGGATCGATACATTCAAGCCTTAATAGGTGTAGAATTGCCGGCTCCCATGCCTCAGTAAAGGCCCCACGCGGCAAGGGGCGGGGCATGCGAAGGCGGCATTTTTCGCTGAACGCGCCTCCTCATTTTCGCTTGACAGCCTCCCGGAAATCTTATATTGCGTAGATAATGTCATGAATTATTGCACCATATTCCAGATGAGGATGATATGCGACTCCGGTTTTTTTGGCGCTTTAGCTTTTCTTTTTCGGGGGGCTTTCAGTTTAGGAAGTCTGCCTGTGGACAGCCAAGGCGACTCTAGCCGGACGTGAGGCGAGCGCGATGGACCACGGGTGGACGCAAACAGCGGAGCCTGTGGTTTTGTTTTTTTTATGGCCGTGGGTTCTTGCACCCGCGGCCATTTTTTGTTGTTATGGCAAGAATGGGCGGAAAGTGCGCCGCCTGACGGCGGCGCGGAGTTGACACAAGGAGAAAGTGGAAATGATTTTCAATACCGAATTCGAAACCCTTCCGAGGGAGGCGTTGGAAGCCATCCAGCTTCGCCGCTTGCGCACCACCTTGGAGCGCGTCTACGCGACTGTTCCTTTTTATCGTGAAAGCTTTAACAAGGCGGGAGTCACCCCGGCGGACATCAAGTCGCTGGACGACCTTCGGCGCATCCCCTTCACCGCCAAGCAGGACCTGCGCGACAACTACCCCTTCGGGCTCTTCGCCACGCCGATGGACCAGGTGGTTCGCATCCACGCATCGTCCGGAACAACGGGGAAGGCGACGGTCGTGGGTTACACTGCGCGCGACGTCGCAATGTGGGCCGAACTGATGGCGCGGTCCCTGTCCGCCGCCGGAGGCACACGCGGCGACATCATACATAACGCTTTCGGCTATGGACTATTCACCGGCGGCCTCGGCGCCCACTACGGAGCGGAGCGCCTGGGGGCTTCCGTCATCCCGATGTCGGGCGGCAACACGAAGCGCCAGGTGATGATTATGAGGGATTTTTCCGCGACGATCCTCACCTCCACGCCTTCCTACGCCCTGCATCTTGCGGAAGTGGCCAACGAGCAGGGAATCGACCTGAAAGACCTCAAGCTGAAAACCGGCGTCTTCGGAGCGGAGCCGTGGTCCGAGAAAATGCGCGAGGAACTGGAAACCAAGCTGAACATCAACGCCATCGACATCTACGGGCTCAGCGAGGTGATGGGACCGGGCGTCGCGTCCGAGTGTCTGGAAGCCAAGAATGGCCTGCACGTTTTCGACGACCATTTCATCCCGGAAATCATCGATCCCGTGACGCTCGAAGTCCTGCCCCACGGAGAGCAGGGCGAGCTGGTCTTCACGTCCCTCACCAAGGAGGCGTTCCCAGTCATCCGCTACCGCACCAGGGACATCACCCACATCATCCCGGAGCCCTGCGTCTGCGGGCGCACGCACATCAGGATAGGCCGCGTAACGGGCCGTACGGACGACATGCTCATCATCCGAGGCGTGAACGTCTTCCCGTCGCAGATCGAAGGCGTCCTCATGGAGATTGAAGGCGTCGAACCGCACTACCAGCTGATCGTGGACCGACAAGGCAACCTCGACGTGCTCACCCTTCTCGTCGAGGTGGGCGAGAAGACTTTCTCCGACGAAGTCAAAAGGCTCCAGAAGATCGAGCGGCAAATATACAAGAACATCAAAGAGTACCTGGGAGTATCCGTAACGGTGAAGCTGGTGGAGCCCAAAACCATCGCACGCAGTGAAGGCAAAGCGGTGCGGGTCATCGACAACCGCAAAATCTAGCACGAGCTGACGCTCACACAAGGAGGCGCCAAAATGCGCGTAGAGCAGATTTCTATCTTTTTGGAGAACAAGGCGGGCCGGTTGGCGGAAGTGACTCGAATTCTGTCGGAGGCCAGCATCAACATCAGGGCGCTTTCCCTTGCCGACACTTCGGATTTCGGCATCCTGCGCCTTATCGTCAATCAGACGGCCAAGGCCAAGGAAGTGCTGAAGGAGAACGGATTCACCGTCGGAAAGACCGACGTATTGGCGGTGGAAGTTACGGACCAGCCGGGCGGGCTTCACCACATCCTGGAAATCCTGAACGGGGCGAACGTAAACGTAGAATACATGTACGCCTTCGTCCAACAAAGCGGCAACAACGCCGTCATCATATTCCGGTTCGACAACCTGGACGAAGCCTTGAAGGTTCTCCAGGAAAAGGGCATCAAGGTCATCAAGGGCGAAGATCTTTACGCCATGTAGTTCTCCCCCGTCCGCCCCGATTCAGGCCCGGAGCGGACGGGAAGTCCAACTAACAACCGTTTCAACCTACAGAGCATGAAAGAAGGGGGATGTTCCATGCGAAGCAGCGCGAGAGTATTTTTGGGGGTTTTAGCAGCGTTAACGTTGACCGCCGGCGGGCCTTTCGCATCGGCGGCCCGGGCGGCCGAACCGTACAAGATCGGGGGAATATTTTCAGTCACCGGCCCCAACTCATTCCTGGGCGATCCGGAAAAGAAGACGATGGAAATGGTCGTCGAGGAGATCAACGCACAGGGCGGCATCGACGGGCATCCTCTCGAGGCGGTCATTTACGACTCCGAAGGCGACCCCACCAAGGCCGTGCTGCACGCAAACAAGCTTCTGAGCAGCGACAACGTCATCGCGGTGATGGGGCCAAGCATCACGCCGACCAGCCTCGCCATCGTCCCGATTTTTGAACAAAACAAGACGCCTCTCGTGAGCTGCGCGGCGGGAATCAAGATCACGGACCCCGTGAAGCCCTTCGTCTTCAAGACGGCCCAGAACGACATCCTCGCGGTGGCCGCCATCTACAAGCACATGCAAAAGCACGGGATCAAGAAGATCGGAATCATAACGGTCGCGAGCGCCTATGGTGAGAGCGGCAAGGAGCAGCTCGTCGGGCAGGCGTCCAAGTACGGGCTGGAAATCGTGGCCAAGGAGAGCTTCGACGCGAAAGACACCGACATGACGGCGCAGCTCACCAAGATCCGCAAGGAGCAGCCCGAGGCAATCGTCTGCTGGGGCACCAATCCCGGTCCCGCGGTCGTCGCCAAGAACGTCCAGCAGCTCGGCATCACCGTTCCCATCTATCAGAGCCACGGCGTTGCGTCGCCCAAGTTCATCGAGTTGGCCGGAGACGCGGCGGAAAACATGCTGCTTCCCACCGGGAAGATCCTGGTCGCGGACCTCCTCCCGGACGACGACCCGCAAAAGGCGGTTCTCACCAAATACATCAAGGATTTCACCGACAAGTATAAGATGCCCGTTTCCGGGTTCGGCGGCTACGCCTACGACGCGCTGCATCTCATCGCCACGGCGCTCAAGGGCAGCAACGGAGACCGTCAGAAGATCCGCGACGCCCTCGAAAAGGTCAACGGTTTCGTTGGCGTGACGGGGACCTTCAACTTCACGCCCGAAGACCACAACGGCCTGGGAGAGGACGCCTTCGTGATGGTCCGGATCAAGAACGGCAAGTGGGAGCTGGTAAAAGACTAGCGTCTTGTCAGGCTTGCTTTTGTAGATTGGGGTGAGCGAATGCGAACCCCAACAATAACGGAACCCCTGTCGGGGTTCGGCGCGGCTCGCCCCAACCTACAGCCGACCTGTAGAGTGAAGGCTGACAGCCCGCCAGCGCCATGGAAGGCGGACGGGAAGCCCCGCCGGGGCCCCCTTCCGCGCCCGCAACCGGGAGCGATGCATGCAGGAGTTTTTGCAGTACCTCTTTTCGGGCCTCACCAACGGGGCGATCTACGCCGTCATCGCGTTGGGCTTTTCGATGCTCTACAGCGCCACCAAGCTCATAAACTTCGCGCAGGGCGAGTTCGTGATGCTTGGGGCGCTAAGTCTGGTGAGCCTGTGGTCGGGCCTGCACCTGCCGCTCCCCATCGCGTTCCTCATTTCCGTGGCAGGGGTGTCCATCGCCGGCATTCTGCTGGAGCGGCTTGCCATCCGCAGCGTGCGCGTCCCCCATCCCATAACGCTCGTCATCATCACGGTGGGGGCATCCATTTTGCTGCGGGGCGTCGCCATGCTCGCCTGGGGCAAGGATTCCCACAGCGTGCGGTCCTTTTCGAGCCACCCGCCCTTCGATATAGCGGGGGCGACCCTCCTTCCACAGAGCCTCTGGATACTGGGAGTCACGGCCGCGGTGGTCGCGGCGCTCCACTTTTTTTACAAGAAAACGCTGACGGGGAAGGCCATGGAGGCGTGCGCCATCAACAAGCGGGCCGCATCGATCCTGGGGGTCCCAAGCGAGCGGATGGTGATGCTGGCTTTCGCAATGAGCGCTGCGGTTGGGGCCATGGCCGGCATCCTGATAGCGCCCGTCACCATGTGCGGGTACGATATGGGGGCGATGCTGGGGCTCAAGGGATTTTGCGCCGCGATGCTCGGAGGCGTCGGAAGCTCGTGGGGGGCCATCGCGGGTGGGCTGCTTCTCGGTGTGCTCGAATCGCTGGGGGTGGGGTTCATCTCGTCGAGCCTCAAGGACGCCATTGCGTTCCTGTTGCTCCTATTCATTCTTTACGTGCGGCCAAGCGGCATCTTCGGAGCCGGCGAGGTGCATCGTTTTTAACCGGGGCGGAGGCGGATGCGAAGGATCGTTTTCCTAATTGTCATATTGGCCGTCGGGCTTGCCGTGGACAACCCGTACAGGCTCCAGCTTTTGACGATCGTGGGCGTCAACACGATGCTCACCCTCGGGCTCAACATGCTGATGGGGTACGCCGGGCAGATTTCGCTGGGGCACGCAGCGTTCTACGGCATCGGGGCCTACACGACCGCCATACTCACAACACACGCCCAGTGGCCGCCACTCCTCGCCCTTCCCGCGGCGGTGTTGCTGACCGCCGTCGTCGCGCTCGTGGTGGGCTTCCCCACCCTTAAGCTGACGGGGTATTACCTCGGCATGGGCACCCTCGGCTTCGGGATGATCGTCTATATACTCCTCAGAGAATGGAGCGCGGTCACGGGGGGAGCGTCGGGGCTCGTCGGCATTCCGCCGCTCGCGGTAGGCGGATTCACCATCCGTCCAGGCCGCGACTACTTCTATCTGGTCTGGTTGATGGTGATGCTCCTTTTCATCATATGCGAGCGGGTGGTGGACTCCCGCGTGGGGCGCGCCCTCAGGGCCATCCACGACAGCGAAAAGGCCGCCGCCGCGATGGGGATCGACACCATCCGGGCGAAGGTGTCCGTCTTCGTGCTGAGCGCGGTGTTCGCGGCGCTCGCAGGCTTCCTTTACGCCCATCTCATCAGTTTCATCAGCCCCGGATCTTTCGACTTCATGATGTCCATACGATTGGTCACGATGGTGGTGATCGGCGGCATGGCGAGCATCTGGGGGGCGGTGCTCGGGGCCTTCATCCTGACGCTCCTTCCCGAATGGCTTCACGTCTTCGCGGATTACGAGGTCATTATCTATGGTTCGATTCTCATGACGGTCATGATCTTCCTTCCTCAGGGACTGACACGGGGAGTGCTCGATATTTATGAACGGTCCAGGCACAAATTCAACAGCGCCCGCTCCGCCGCTTCTCAAGGTTGAGAGCGTTTCCAAGTCCTTCGGGGGAATTCACGCGCTGCGGGGCGTGTCCTTCGAGGTGCGCGAAGGGGACATCCACGCGGTGATCGGCCCGAACGGCGCCGGGAAGACCACGCTCTTCAACGTCATCACCGGGGCATATAACCCGGAGCGGGGCATGGTGGCCTTCGAGGGACGCGAAGTCCAGGGCGGCAAGATTCATCAGGCCGCCTCGCGGGGCATAGCGCGCACGTTCCAGAACGTCGAGCTTTTCGGAAGCATGAGCGTCCTCGAAAACGTTCTTGTAGGCGGGCACGTGCGGACGAAGTGCGGCTTCCCCGGAGCGATTTTCCGGTGGCCGTGGGTGCGCAAGGAAGAGCGTGAAGCGGTCGCAAGGGCGATGGAGCTTCTCGAATTCGCCGGGATAGCGGACATCGCGGGAAACCGGAGCGCGGACCTGCCCTTCGGCTGGCAGCGTTTCGTCGAAATCGCGCGCGCGCTGGCGTCGCAGCCCCGCCTGCTGCTGCTCGACGAACCGGCGGCGGGACTCAACGGCGCGGAGACGCAACGCCTGGGCGAGCTAATGAGAAGCATCCGGGATAGGGGCATCACACTCCTTCTCGTGGAGCACGACATGAACCTCACCATGGAAATTTCCGACAGGTTGCTCGTTCTCAACCAGGGAGCAAAGCTGGCCGAGGGGACGCCGCGCGAAATCCAGGCGAACGAAGCGGTGATGGAGGCTTACCTTGGCAGAGAGTAGCAAGGCGCCTCACGGAGCGATGCTGCGGATACGGAACCTCAAGTGCTACTACGGACGCATCCAGGCGATCAACGGCGTGAGCCTTTCCGTGCGCTCGGGGGAGATCGTGACCCTCATCGGGGCCAATGGCGCCGGAAAAAGCACCCTCATGCAGGCCATCTGCGGGCTGCTCTCCCAGTGGGAGGGAGAAATCCGGTTCCGCGACAAACCGCTGCGGGGTAAAAAGGCCCCTGAGATAGTGCGGGAAGGCGTGAGCCTCGTGCCTGAGGGACGGTGGATATTTCCGCCGCTCAGCGTCATGGACAATCTGCGCCTTGGGGCCTACACCCGCAAGGCGCGGTCGGAGCGAAAGAGCGTCGCGGAGGACGTCGAAGCCATGCTCGAGCTTTTCCCCGTGCTGCGGGAGCGGGCTCGGCAGGCAGCGGGAACGCTTTCGGGCGGAGAGCAGCAGATGCTAGCAATCGGGCGTGCGCTTATGTCGAGGCCCCGACTTCTCTTGCTCGACGAGCCTTCGATGGGGCTCGCTCCGCTGATGGTGCGAAAGATACTCGACACCCTTGCGGAATTGCGCGAAAAGGGTCTCACCATCCTGTTGGTGGAGCAAAACGCGCGGGCGGCCCTCCAGACCGCCGACCGAGGCTACGTGCTCGAAAACGGCAGGATCGTTCTGGACGGCCCCGCCGCCGACCTTCTAGCAGACCAGGAAGTGAAGCGCGCATACCTTGGCAAGGACTACCGAGAATTTACAGAAGGGAGAGTTTAGCCGTGCCCATTCGCAACACAACCGAGGAATGCATGGACGCCGAGGAAAGAGCGCAGCAGCAATTGGAGCGTCTCCAAAGCGCGCTCAACCGCGCATACAAGAACGTCCCCTTCTACCGCAACCATCTCCAGCGGGCCGACCGGAAGGACCCGGCGCAAATCGAAGAACTGTCCGAACTGTCGGCGATTCCCTTCACAGAACGGCATCACCTGAGCGAAAATTATCCTTATGGGCTCTTCGCGGTCCCGCTTCGGGACGTCGTGCGCATCCATACGGCGCCGGGGGCGACGTTGCAGCCAAGCGTCAGCGGCTACACCCGGCAGGACCTATCGCTCTGGCGGAATCTCGTAGCGCGGGCGCTCATTGCGACAGGGGCGACGCCAACGGACATCATGCAGATCGCCCTGGATTCGGGCCTCGCCAACTGGGGACGAGACTATAAGGATGGGGCCGAAGCGATCGAGGCGAGCGTCATCCCGCTCACCATCCTCTCTCCTCAGAAGCAGTTGATGGTGCTCCGAGATTACAAGACCTCCGTGCTCGTAACGACGGCGCCCGCGGCGGCGCAGATCAACCAGCAGCTTTTCCAGTCCAACGTGAACCCGAACGCGCTCTCCCTGCGGACGCTCATTCTGGTGGGGGAGGCGCCGGACGCCGCCATCCGGGAGCAACTCGAGGAACAGCTCCACGTAAGAACCTGGGCGCACTACGGGCTGAGCGAGGTGCCAGGCCCCGCGATCGCATTCGAGTGCGAGACGCGCCAGGGGCTCCACATCAGCGAGGACCACTTTTTTCCCGAAGTCGTCCACCCGGAGACAGGCGAGGCGCTTCCCGAGGGCGAGGAAGGCGAGCTTATCCTCACCACCCTGACCACCCGGGCTTATCCGCTCATACGATTCCGGACGGGGGACCGCGTCCGGCTCCTTTCCGGCGTCTGCTCCTGCGGACGGACTCTCCGGCGGATCGAATGGCTGCCGCAACGGGCGGTCAATGGGGTGATTTCCATCCGGGGCGTCAAGGTGCACAAGCCATACGCCCAACTTCTCATCGAGCGCTTGCTCGGGCCCCTTCCGACGCCGCCCCGGATTGCGGCCATCCGGCATGACCTGCACGATCATCTCGAAGTCTGGCTGCCAGCCGACGAAGATATTTTCTCCGACGAAATCAAAAACCTCGAAGCCCTTATCCGGAGCGTGGCCGATGAACTGACCAGGGAGTTGGGGGTTCCCGTTTCGGTCCGCCTCAAGGAAAAGCATTCTTTCGAGTCCCCTGAAAAGTGATTCGTAGAGAGATCGGGGCAATGGGCGCGCCCCGGTTTGCCGCCACGGGCCGCATTTCCGGACAAAGGGCGGCGCTTCCCGCGCATGCGAGGCCCGGAGCGGAAAGACATAGCCCGGCGCCCAGCCCACTCACGACCTCCACACCAAGGCTCGTGCGGCTTTCCGCTCTTAGCGAACAGCCATTTCTCTCACTTGCCCTATGCGCCAATGGAAGCAGAACCCCAACAACACGCAAGCAGATGATTTCATATGCTATAACTTTACACCAACAATAGATGGGGCTTTGAACGCAGCCAATCGGCCGTTTTCAAAGCGAGAGGTTTCCCTCCCACCGACTCCCCCCCCGATTACAAACAGTTTGCCTCGACAAAAAAACAATGGAATAATCAAAATCAGGGTCGTTTCTTGCAATGGATGCTAAGCATAATTACGATAGCAAAGCAGATTAATCCTCATTCTTAAGGATGCGATATGTCGGATGCGGGAAAGGCATGGTCTCCGGAGCGGAGACGGACAGTTCGTCTGACGCGTTCGGGTTTGCTCCAGTGGAAACTGGAAGACGTTGACAGACCTGCGATCAAGATAGCGGAGACCCCGGAGGAGATTAAGGGAGCTTTTTCCCTGGTGCACAACGTCTACCGGCAATCGAAGTATCTGGATAAGGATAAACCCAATGGGCTGCTATACGGCATCCATTCGTTGCTGCCAAACACGACCATTTTTATCGCAAAATCCTATCTGGACATCATTTCGACGCTGACGGAGATATTCGACAGTCCGGAATTTGGCCTCCCCATGGATTCCATTTACAAGGAAGAGCTTGACGCGCTGAGAGCGCAAGGGCGAAGGGTGACGGAGTTGTCGGCTCTGGCGACGCCAAGGGAGAGACGCTGGCGCAATATCTTTTTGCACTTGTGCAGGGTCATGTACCACTATTCTCTCTATCGCGGCGTGGATGATCTCTGCATCACCGTCAATCCCAAGCATGTGCGGTTCTATAAGGATATACTGCTCTTCGAGGAGTTCGGCCCAGTGCGGCACTATCCAAGGGTGAACGCCCCGGCGGTGGCATTGCGGGTAAGGCTGGACACCGGCGAAGAGAAACTCAAGGAAGCCTACAGCGCGCTCGATTTCGATTGCAACCTCCACGCCTATTTCCACCGCATGACGGGACAAAAGGCCTTTGGAGCCGAGGATGACGAAGTCGATGAACCGGCCGATCCCCCCTCTTGCGCGCAAGGCCGTGACATAGGCATGCTCAGGGAGCTTTTCGATCAGGAGGAGTCCTTGTTGCAGGGCCTCACTCCGGAGCAAAGGAAATTTTTCAATAAAACGTATCCCGGCCTGAACTTGCCTTGAACGACACTGGTCCAGCCGCCATCCATAATTTTCGGCTTTGGCTTCCACCCGATGCCATTCTCGCGATTTCGGGATGCTTTCAGAGAACGGATCGGCGGTGCGTGAAAGCGCCTTTCTAACGCGGCGTCGGCAGCGCAGAGCATTACCAGCAGAAGATCCCAGCGCGGTCATTCCGGAGACGCGGCCCGGCAGAACCCTATTCCTTGTCGGTCCAAGGTGTGCTAAAAGGACAAGATCGGTTGCTCTCCGCTCCTTTAAGAGCGGTGCCTCCGCATCTGAGCGGCGCCCTTGTGGGCGCCCGGCAACTATAGGAACGAAAGGGGCGGTATTGTCCGGTTATCAGGAATCCATCGATTATCTTTTCAGCTTACAGAAATTTGGAATCAAGTTAGGATTAAACCGCACGGAGAACCTCCTGGCTCGAGTCGGCAATCCCCATGAACGCCTCCGGTGCATCCACATCGGGGGAACGAACGGCAAGGGCTCCACAGCGGCCATGCTGTCCAGCATTTTAAAAGAGCACGGTTTCAGAGTAGGGCTCTACACTTCGCCGCACCTTGTCCGATTCACCGAAAGGTTCCGCATAAACGACGAAGAAGCCTCGGAAGAGCGGATACTAGATATTTGCACCCGCATACGCAGCGTCTTGGACGAACGGGAAGCCCCAACTTTTTTTGAAATGGTCACGGCGATGGCGTTCCTCTATTTCGCCGAAGAGAAGGTGGACTGGGCGATCATAGAAGTGGGAATGGGAGGGCGGCTCGACGCCACCAACATAATTCACCCTGAAGTAAGCATTATCACCAACATCTCATTCGATCATCAGGAATATCTGGGAAACACCCTGGCTGCTATAGCGCGGGAAAAGGCCGGGATTATCAAGCCCGGCGTCCCGCTTGTAACCGCGGCTCGCCAGCCGGTGGTGCAGGGCGTCTTCAAAGCGACCTGTCTACGCTGCAAGTCCCCGCTGCACCGTCTGGGAACCGACTTCCGCGTCCGGCGAGACGGGGAAGACTCCTTCCGCTACCAGGGACTGCGTCACGCATGGCCCGGCGTCCGCCCCAAGCTCACCGGGGCCCACCAGTTTTCCAACGCCGCCCTGGCGCTCGCATCCCTGGAGATACTGGAAAAGAAGGGACTGCTGACGCTCGACTTCGCCGCAATACAGGAGGGCTTATTAAAAGTCCGCTGGCCGGCGAGGTTCGAGACGTTGCAGAAGGAGCCGCTCATTGTCCTGGATGGGGCGCATAATCCCCAGGGAGCCGAGACGCTGCGGGAGACGATCAAAACAAGCTTCGCCTCCCGCAAGATACATCTCGTCATAGGAATTATGCACGACAAGGACATACGCGGCATTTTCCGCCGTCTGCTGCCCATCGCGGAGACGGTTGTCTTCACCCAGCCGCGCTACGCCCGCGCGGCGGACGTCGAAACGCTGCGAAGGCTCGCAAGGCCCTACATCACCAAGCAATACGTCATTCCTGATCCGGCGTCCGCCATAGAGCAGGCGAAGCTCCTGTGCGGACCGGACGACGTGGTTTGCATCACCGGCTCCCTCTATTTCGCGGGGGAAGTGAAGGAACTCTTTGGAGAACCCTCTCATCCGGAGAGTTCTCGCCTACAGGGATGAGCTCGAATGCGCCACTCAAGAATGTCCGCACTGATAAGCGCGGCCTCCGTGCCGATTCTTCTGCTCCTTCTCACGACGCTCGCCGCCGCCCAGGGAGCAGCCAAGGACGCCTCCCCCCTGCAAGGGGGAATCCGAGAGAAAGCCCTCATGAAATCGGGCGAGGAGCCCTGGAACATCGAAGCATTGCAGCTCCACTACGATTTCAAGAATGAGGTGTACACGGCTGAGGGCAACGTCGTCATCTACTCGCAAGACAGGTCCATCACGGCGGACTGGGCGCAGGTGGACCTGAAGGGGCAGAAGGCGGACCTCAAGGGGAACGTCGAACTGCGCTACGCCAAGGACTGGCTGAAGGGGGATCATGTCATCTGGAGCCTAGACAGCGACACCGGCGTGGTGGATGGAGGAACGGTTTATTTCGCGCAGAATGGATTTTACATCAAGAGCGATCGCATCGAGAAAACCGGACCGACCAAATATAAGCTGGCCCATGGCTCCCTCACGTCCTGCGACCCTATGGACCCCGCATGGTCCATAGGGTTCGGACGGATGTCCGTAAACACCCTGAGCTACGCCTGGGCTCTGAACGCTTCGATGTGGGCGGAAAAGGTCCCGGTGTTTTATGTGCCGGTCGCGGGCGTTCCCGTAGCCCGTGGGCGGCAGTCAGGCTTACTGCTGCCCACGATGGGCTCGTCGGAAGTGACGGGGTACGAGTTTGAACTTCCATTCTATTGGGCCATAAGCGACGAATCGGACGCAACCTTCTATCCGCACTATCTTCAGGACCGCGGTGCGATGATCGGCCTTGAATACAGGACGAACAGCAACACGTGGGGGAAAGGCATCTGGATGCTCAACTACCTCCATGACGAGGGGGACCCCGAAGACCTCCTGACGGAAGGGTATCCTCTCGACACCACGGAGCGATGGTGGCTAAGGGCCCGGCAAAAATTCGAGTTGCCCTCCGAGATCCACGGCTGGCTGAACCTCGACGTCATAAGCGACTCCAATTTCACCAAGGAATTCAAGGTGGGATCATCCGCCTATGACTTTACGGAGGACGCCTTCAAAACAGCGATGGGTTCGGGGATCTTCACCGACAAAAACGCCCTTCAGCGGGAATCCAACCTCTACCTGAGCCGTCCATGGGAAGACTCCCTCGTCGCGATGGACGTCCATTACTGGGACAACCTCGACAAATCAACGGATGAATACACGCTCCAGCAAACTCCAAGGTTCATCTACGACACGGCGCCCGAGCTGCTGGCCTCCGATTACGGCCTCTATTACTCGCTCAGCAGTTCCATGGTCAATTACTGGAGGAGCGAAGGGGATTCCGGACAACGATTGGACATCCGCCCCCGTTTTTACTATCCGGCGCACTGGGGGCCGTATCTGAACGTAGAGCCTTCGGCGGCCTTGCGCTCCACCCTCTACCAGGTGGACTGGGAAAGCGAAAACCAGGATGCGTTCCAAAGCCGCATCTACCCCGACTTCCAACTGGACATGAACACACAGCTGAGCCGGGTTTTCCCCCTGAAGTGGGGGGATATGGTCGCGGTCCAGAACACCATCCGGCCGGAGGTCACCTACAAATACAGGCCTTTCGTGGATGAGAACGGGGACCTTCCCGACTTCGACTCCGTGGAAAACGTCACGGAGCGGAATGAAGTCCAGTACGGATTTTCGAGTTCCATCAACACAAAACGGCTCACCGGCGAGGGCAAGGAGCCGGTTTACCAAGAACTGGCGCGGTTTGCCGTTTTTCAGACCTTTCACTTCGACCCGCAGTCCCCTACGATTCAGGACAACCTGTTGTACGATCAGTCCTTTTTTGGCAACGACGCGGCGGTTTTTGGGTCGTCTTTTTTTTCCAGCCTCGGGGTGGATTCAGAGGACGACCAGTCCGAACTGACAAAGAAGAGGAGTTTCTCAAGCACGGACGTAGAAGTTTATCTGACGCCGCAGAGCCACTTCAGCCTTTTCTACAAGGCCAGCATCTCCCCATACACCTATCTATTGAACAGGTACGACTATGGCTTCAACATCGACAGCAACCGGGGGCAATGGCTGAATCTGCGTTATCGTGTACGGGAAGACTCCAATATAGACGAACTGATCAGCACGGCGAGCTTCAAATTGCTGCCTGGAGTGACATTTTCGGCGCAGCATGACTACTCTTTTGCATATCAATCGTTTATCTCTCAGAAATATTCCATTCTTTACCAGAGGGGCTGCTGGGGTCTGAGATTTGCCGTCTCCGATGAGGACGGGGTCCAAAAGGCCGGCTTGTCGCTGAACCTCCTGGGCATCGGTGAATTTGGAGGAGCATACGGAGGGGGGTCGGGTCTGTCGATACAGAGCCTCAATTAACAAAAAAATGTCATCTGGCGATTTCCCGACACGTCACGGAACTGACGGCTCATCAAAATCCTGACGAATTTTTTCTGGAGGCGGGACTCCTTCCAGCAGACGCCAGGAATGGGGGAAAAGGCGTTACATTAGACGCCGGGCGCCTCTATTGCTACAAAAATCACCCACAGGGGCCGATTGCGCCCTCTCCGCCGCATCGGCCCGAGTCACTCCCATCTTCTTCACGAACGTTCAGCGCCCCAATTGAATCGATTTACATTGCCGAGATGGCGTGTTCTATGCATGCTTATCATTGCGGGCCTCCCCGCGAACAAGGGGCGCGCAGGATCATATTTGCTGAAGCGTTCAAAATAATTAGTAAAACAAGGAGCCTTGCGGATGCGACCTTGCAAAGACGCCTCGTCTGAAGCAACCCCGAGCGATGGGACCAACAGGACTCGGTTGCATAGGGGCCCCGTTCCATCGAGGAGTCCCGGCTTTTCATTGGTGGAGCTGATGGTCGTGGTGGCGATTTGCAGCATTTTGGCTTCCGTCGCCATTCCGGCATACACGAATTACGTCAACAGGTCCATGCAGACCGACGCCTTCGGAGTCCTCATGCTTGCACAGCAAGAACAGGAAGCGTTCTGGTCCGACTCCGCAAACCATGTTTACGCCAACACCATCGGCTGTCTGCCCTCCTTTTGCGACGAAGCGGGGGACTGCCTCACGGACTGCTCCGCCTGCGGGAAGACATCGCACCAGACTCCGGGCGGATACAATATTTCGGTGATCTCGGCGAACGCCAATTCTTTCCGGATAGAAGCCGGCAAGGATGTGAACGGGAGCGCCGACACCATATTCATCACCGAATCCGCGACATCGCCAACAATCAAGAACCCGGACGCCATCAAGTCTTCCATCCTGCAGATGGTGTTCGGCCACTAACCCGCCAATCCCCAGCGAAAGGGAGGCGGGAGAAGATTTCATCAAACGCACAAAAACGGATTTTATCCATGCATAAGCTCATCAGGAACATTCTTGGATGCTTCGGCCTCATTGCGCTCATGGCCCCACTCGGCGCATGGCAGGAAGCCTGTTCGCCGGCGCATGCGCAGGGCAACGCCGCGAGCGATGACTGTCCCGCCATTTCCAGCGTCGTTTTCGAGCCTTCGTCTCCGGTGACCGGGGACCATCTGCGGGCCGCCCCAAAAGGCGAAGCCGGGCAAGCAGACCTCGCAAGAATCCAGTATCTTTGGAAAGTGAACGGGAGAGAGGTCCAAAACGGCGATCAGAGCGTTCTCTCCTACAGTCTTCACCGGGGAGACTTCGTGGAAGTGGAAGCAACGACATGCTTTTCCCCCCTCAGGATGCTGTCCAATTCCGTCAAGGTCGGGAACGCTCCCCCCGTCCCTCGTCTGGTCCAATCCGGCGTGAATGGCGACGGGGTGTACACCGCCAAACTCGAAGCCGTGGACCCCGAATCGGACGCGGTCACTTTTTCATTGAAAAGCGGCCCTACGGGGATGCAGATTTCACCGTCGGACGGAGCAATAAGCTGGCAGCCGCAGACGGACATGGACGGAAGCTATGGCGTGGAGGTCGTCGCCAGGGACGCGCAGGGCGCGGAGAGTTCGATCTCCTATCAGATAAGGCTCCGATGGGAATCGGCCAAGGAGAAGAATGACAATGCGGCCACAGCGACTCCCAGCAAATAGCAGGGGTTTTTCACTCGTGGAGCTGATGGTGGTGCTGGCCGTCATTTCGGTGCTGGCCGGCTTCAGCTATTCCGGGTTCATCTCCATCCAGAAGAGAGAACAGCTCAAAGCGGCGACGCTGCAACTGGTGAGCGACCTGAAAGAGGCCAAGATGCTCTCGATAGAGAAGCGGACGAGCTACGCGATAACCTTCACCAACAGCGAGTACCTCATCTTCAGAGACCCCGACTCGGACTTCACTTACACGGATGGGACCACCCCGGCACACGATATTCTTCGAGATGTGGACATCAGCACCAATTACACGAACATTTCGATCAATCCCGCCGTGGATTTCGCGCTGCGTTTCAACAGCAAGGGTCTGCCGCTGAAAAGCACCGCATGGCCCTGCAGCATCGTTCTGGTCAGCAGCGCAACGGGCCGCTACTGCACGGTGACCGTATCGTCGGCCGGCATGATCGATGTAGCGACCTGCACAGGCGACGATCCCGACTGCATGGACCTGACGTCCAGCGAATAGCGCCTTGTCAGGATTGTTTTTTGTAGATTGGAGCGAGCAAATGCGAGCTCCAACAAGAATCTAGCCCCTGTTGGGGTTCGCCGCGGCCCCCTAACCGACAGCCAACCTAATAAAACAGAGGCTGACAGCCCGCTAGCTTGGAGGGGGGAAGAAAGGGACCGAACCATGAGAGGAACCGGCTCCAAAGGTTTCACGCTGGTGGAGGTGATGGTGTCGCTGACGTGCATGGTCATTGCGCTCACCGCAATCTACCGCATGCACCTGGCATCGGCGATAACCGATGGCCACAACAACCTGGAAATGGAAGCCATGAGCCTCTGCAACCAGCAACTCGAGACGCTCCGCCTGTCCGACTTCGGCAACATAGCGTCGAGCACCGCTCCGGTCACAAGCACCGAGCCCTTCTCCATGACCTGGGTCGTCACCCAGCCCCTCACATGGCAGAAGCGGGTCGTGGTAACGGTTTCATGGAGCGACTCGGCAGGGGCCGCCGTCACCCGCAGGGTGACGCGATCCGTACAGATGTCGACAATTATCAGCAACATGACTTTCGGGACGTAACTCCCATGAAGATCCTAGAACGAGCCACGAAGTCGAACGGAATGACCCTGGTGGAGCTGATGGTCGCCCTCAGCATTGTGGGGGTGATAATGGCTCTCAGCGTCTCCTTTTTCTATGCGCAATTCGAGAGCTATTACAGCGGCAAGGAAAATAAGAAAGTTCAGATCACCAATCTTGACGTCACCGAACTCCTGAGAAGCGAATTGGCCGAGGCGGGCTGGTCGGTCTCCGGCGACATGGCTTTCGCCTTCGTGGACGGAGGCTCCGGAGGGAGCGACGCCATTTTTATAAACGACACCAGCATCATCGACCCCGCTACGGACCTGGGCCTGCTCATCACGGACTCGTGCGCGGGGGGAGCGGCGATCGCGGCCACGGGAACGGACAATCAGGTCGCCCTCACGTCCACTTCAGCCGCCGCCGTAATCAACAACTTCGTGGACACTAGCAACTCCACGCAGGGATACATAATCACCAATTCCACCACCCTGTCCACCAAGACGGCCCAGATCACGGCTTATGACTCCGGCAATTCCACCATCGATCTCGCCTCGGCGGTCGACGGCTCCACCGCGGCCCCCGCCGTCTACTATTACGTCGCCAATAATATGCTCATGCGATGGGATCGCACGTCCGCCGGCGCCCAGCCCGTGGCAAGCAACATTGTCGATCTTCAAGTGACGTATCAGGACACCGACGGGTACTGGTACGGCGCCGCCGGCTGCAACAACAGCGGGACGGGAGCCAACGGCTTTTGCAGCCGAAACCCCTTCGCCCCCAGCAGCATCCAGCTCGTCACCGTCACCCTCACCACCAGGAGCGACAACAAAACGGGAGGATCGGGCTCGGATTCCCGCTACTGCCGCCCAGCGGTCAACAATCGCAACGCCGACGCAACGGGAAGCGCTGACTGCGGATACATCTATCGGTCTTTCACTATCACCGTTCGACCCCGCAACACATGACGACGGACGGCGCATCGCAACAGGCCTGGAGGTGCAAGGAATGAAACGTCCCTGGATGATATCGAATCAAAAAGGCATCGCGATGGTGCTCGCGGTTTCCATGATAGGCCTTCTGTCGGGCATGGGAGTATGGCTGCTCGTCCAAAGCCGTTCGTCGGTCCGAATTACATCGTCGATCGAACGAAGGGAGTCGGCGTTTCAGCTCGCCGAGGGAGGCCTTGAAATCGCCCTGCGCTGTCTGCTTGTCACGGCCCCATCCCCTTCTTACAACAACCTGACGACTTCGACCCCGACGGAAATCAGTTCGGGCCTCCCGACATGGGTGTCCGAAGCCGACTTGACCACGGGCACGGCCACCCCCGCCATCGATTACGTCGCGACGTCCTCCCTGCCGCCCTCCGGCTGGATGCTCAACGCCCAGGGAGGCTCGTCATTCTACAGCATGTACTATCTGGCGAACGGAACCGGCGCCATCGCCATCTCCAGCGCGCAAGGCAACTCCGCAAGCAACGTTTCGGAATTCGCGTGCAGGGTGAGCCGCTGAAAGGAAGACTCATGGCAAAGCCAGGCGGAGAGGAAACAAGAATTGGAGGAGTCCCTATGTCAAGGCAAGTCGCTTCAACGTTTCTAATGTATTTGACCCTGGCCGTCATGATCGCCGGCCCAGCTCACGCTGTCAGAACGGTCCCGTCGCAGGAGGGAGCGGTCCAATCCCAGGGGACGACCGGGCAGACGCAGACGACGGAGACCGTTTCCGTGCTCAATGTACTCGTGGAGAAAATCGACGGGAACGTGCTTTACGCCAAGGACGGCTCTACATATTCTCTCAGCGGCCTGACGGTTGTTGACAACAGCAAGAAAGGCAAGGTTTACGTAGCCGAGCTGACCTACATCGGGGGAACGCTGAAACGGGTCATGCTCAAATGAATTCCTCCCCCGGGCGCGCAAGCTCCCGCATCGAGCGTAGAGATGTGATTCCCGCGCCCTGATGCGCAGGGAGAGAAGAAAAAAGACAGGCGCCGGCCCAAAGCGCTTCCAGCAAAAAGAAGCGTTCTGCATTAGTGCGGGCCGTTCCAAGGAGCCCACCGTGAAGCATTTATTTAAAGCATTCTGCATCGTAGCCATAATATTGTGCAGCTCCGAAGTTTCCAAGGGGAGCACGCCTTACCTCACATCGCTGCCGCCTTTCGTGCAGATCGGCACGAAGTCCAACGTCCTCATCGTTCTCGACAACTCCAACAGCATGGACGAAGACTTCCTTGGAAACGCGGTCGGGTCGTATTCGTCGGCCAGCAAGTCGGTCGTCGCCAAGACGGCGCTGCGGGAGATGATCGCCAACAACAAGGACAAGCTGCGCGCCGGACTCATGACCTTTAAGATCGGCTCTCCAAGCTCTTATTATATCCATAACTCGCCATACTTCGTAATGTACGATCCCAAATCCTACTGTCCGGACGCTCCGGACGCCTGCGTCGATTATTGCCAGACAGGCAGCACAACGAGCAAGTCGGAGTGTCAGACAACCTGCCAAGCCAGCAATTCCTCTTTCGACGCGACTTACATGGACGGCATCCTCACCTACTATTCGGTCGGCTCCGAAGAGAGGACTCGCTACTGCGAGTTGGTGTACCCCAAGGAACAGAGGATGGTGAACCCTAACGACACCTCCAAATACATCTACTACAAGTCCGCCTACCCATTTTACGCATCCAGCAGTCAGGGAAGCGCCTATTGCTATTCCTCAGTGTACAGCGCAAAGGAAGGGGCGACCTACGACAGCTATAAATGCATGTCGGTGAAAACCGGCACATCGGATGGGAACTCAGGCTACAGCGGAACGACCGTCTATAATGGACAGCTGACCCCGACAGACACGGACTTTGCACTGGGATACTACGATTTTGGACAAAGGCTGACGTGGGCGGTCGTTGGAAAAACATGGTTTCTGAACACATCGCCTGGAGGCGGGTATGTTCAAACCGCCGTGGGAGAACTGGTTACGGACGGCTCCACGACCAGCACCTACACCGCCATCTACAATAAGCTCGACCCTAAATCTGGAGATCAGACAGGCTACATGAGCTGCACCGCTTCCGACAAAAACACGTGCTCCTATATCGTGAACGCCGGACTGACCCCAACTCTCGGCACGTTGACGAACGCGGAGTCCTATTTCAAAGGGACTTTCACGCAAAGCTCCAAGACTCTTTCATCGCCCATTACGGACACCTGCCAGGAAAATTGCATCGTCTTCGTGACGGACGGTCTCCCGACCGACGCCACCATCGACCAGGTCGTATCCAAGATAAGCAACCTTCGCGCACTGACTTACGGCGGAAAAACCTACGATGTAAAAGTGTACGTGCTCGGCATGGGGCTTTCCACCACCGCGAAAGAAAACCTTGACGAGATGGCCGTGGCGGGAGGGACCGCGGATTCCGACGGCCACGCCTATTACGCCGACGACGCCGACCAACTGCGTTCGGCGCTGAACGAGATCTTTGCGGACATCGCAATCAACGAGGGCACCGCCGGCGCCGTTGCGACAGTCACCCAGGAACTGGACATGGGAGACATTATCATACGCGGAGCATTTCAGGCGTTTTCCGCATCAGACTCTGATCCCAAGCCGCTTTTGTGGCAGGGGCACCTCGAATCCTACTGGGAGTGTCCGGACTGCTCCAGTATTACGAATGAAACAGACTGCACGGGCAACACAACCTGCACGTGCGAATGGGTGAACAGCGCCTGCAAGGGCGTCTACGCCTTTGAGAGCGGCAATGCGTCCGGCGTCACCAACGCTACATTTTGCGCCGATTACAAAGACGGCACCTGCTGGGATGCAGGCGCGCTGATGACAGGATCGGCGGCCACCGCGGCCAGCAGGAACATCTTCACCTTTATAGAGAAATACACCGACTCCACGCAGACAACGGTCGAGCGGGTGCAGCTTGATTTCACCAGCGACAACGCAGCCACGCTCGCCGACTATCTCGACAACGACATCGACTTCCATAGCTGCAGCTCCTACACCACCAGCGCGACGTGTCCTTCTCCATGCACATGGAATACAACCTCCAGCGCTTGCGAGGCGGACGCCACGGAAGACGCCAAGGCGCTTATCGAATGGGTGCGGGGCGATCCCAACTGCGGAGGGACGTCGAGCTGCGAAGGGACCAAGACGCGCAACAGGAAGGGCTGGGTGCTGGGAGACATCGTCTATTCCACCCCGGTCCTGGTGGAGCAGCCGTCTCTTTCCAAACTCACGGCTTCAAACCACTACGGAAGCTGCGCGACGGCGTCGGGTGAAGCCTGCGCTGCCGGATGCGATTCCACCTGCGCGAAGAAATGTTTCGCGTGTTTCCGCGACTCCGTGGAACATCGCAAGAAGATGGTCTACGTTGGCGGAAACGACGGCATGGTGCACGCCTTCGTCGTCGGCAAGTGGGATTCCACCAATTCAAAATGGCTTTACGACAATAGCGACGATTCGGAAATCGGGACGGAGGAATGGGCCTACATCCCGAGCAATCTGATTTCCTCTCTGAAGGACATCGCCCGATGCAGCTACGGAACGACGTGCAACGGGGTGACGGGCGACGACCACCGCTACATGGTGGATCTCTCCCCCGTTCCGATGAACGTTTTCATCAGCCTGGACGGCGACGCGGACAACCGCCAGTGGAGGACCGTTCTCGTAGGCGGTGAGCGGGAAGGCGGCGACGTCTATTTCGCCCTGGACGTCACCGACCCGGACAACCCCGCCGTGTTGTGGGAGTATTCCGTGCTGCGCAACATGGTCCAACTGACGTCTGCCTCGGGGGGAGCTTACACCGCATCCTATCCTTTCGTCACCTCGACGATTTACGACGCCGCCAAGGCTATGCCCAACACCTACAGCCAGGCGTCGATAGGAAACGTCCGGATGCCTTCAGGCGTCACCTTCACGACCGCCGCGGATACGTACGGCCCTCTTCGGCCAATCACAAGCGCAACAACCCCTTCCACACAGACGCTTAACGCATCAGACCTCAGCGGCTGGTGCGTCTTCATGGGAGGAGGCATCCGGGTCTACAGCCCGGACGACTGGCCTTCAGGGCTCACCACGGCGCAGAAACAGGCGCTCATGAAACCCTATTTTCTCATGATCGACCTCGAGAAGGGCGTTAACCTGTTCCAATACCTCTGGCCGACTCTCCAGGTGGGAACGACGGCCACGACAAACTGGCCCAACAAGACATCGGGCTCGAATTACATACCCTATTCCATCACCGGCGTGGCGGCGCTCGACACCACAGGCGAAGGATACGTCAACCGGGTTTACTTCGGAGACCTGAACGGACAGCTCTACTCCCTCAAGTTCAACATGGTCTCCGGTTCAGCCGCCAACGGCATGGAAATGGACATATGGGATACAAAGGCGGTGACGTCCAACACCCCAAGCAACTATTACCGCTCCACGATCGAACCTTTAACCGTAATCCCGACAGCGGCCTTCGACAACGATTATAATCTCCACCTCTACTTCGGCACGGGAAAGTACGACACCGTGGTGGGGGCTAATGACGACAAGACGGACGTCGCGCCCATGAGCTTCTATATGCAGCAGGACACCAGCACTCTGCCAAGCCTCACGTCCGCGACAAACACCGTAACCCTGGGCAACAGCGTCTCCCCCGGCGACCCGCTGAGCAGCACGGGGATCCTCGCGGGCAACTTCGCGGTTAAGACTGTCTTCAAGGGCAGCATGACCCCCACCCAAACCCTCACCACCGCGGGGGAGCGCGTGCTCGACTCCGCCCTGGTGGCGGGAGGGCTCGTCTTCTTCACAACGTTCGTTCCTGAATCGAATTCCTGCTCCGCGGGTGGAGACGCTTATCTTTACACGTACAGTATGAGCTTCGGCAAGCTTTCGAGCGATCCCCTGGAAAGTAGCGGCATGACGGAAAAAGGCTCCACCACGGGACTGAGCACCGGAGAATATGCCGCAGTGACTAACGACGATGGAGAGACTATCGGCTATAAGGCGAAGATAGGCTCCGGCGTGCCAACCCGCCCCGTCATCGATTCGAGCGGAAAGTACATCATCATCCAGACGAGCGACGCGCAGATACAGAGGATACAGGTGAACCTGCCGCAAAGCCCTCTGACCCTCCGGGGCTGGAAGGAGCAGCAGAGCAACTGACGGGCGACCCTGCCCTCCCCCTGATGGCCGCGAACGAGCCCCCCTCGTTCGCGGCTTTTTCATTACCGGGAACTCGACCGCAAAGGCATCCCCCCGCCCTACGAGTCGCTTTCCTCCGAGGCGCTCCCGCCAACAGGCGCGAAGCATTTCCCGCAAAGGGGCGCATAGGGGCACGGATCGCAGGCGTCCCCCTTCGCCCATCGCGGAGAAATGCGTCTCGCGCCAAGATCCCGAAGAGCCGCCCCCAACACGTTCTCCCAGTCTTTCAGGAGGCGATCCAAGTCTCCGGCGGCGAGATCGATATGCTGGGCGCGCCTGAAATCGCGCACGGATCGAAGCACGATATAACCGGCCCCAAGCAGCGCCCCATCCGCATCGACGTCCGGCGCCAGCCCCTTCCTGATGGCCAGGAGATACGCCGGAAGCTGCGGCCTTGAAAAATCCTCGAATATCCCCTTGGGCTCCGGAGGTTTGCCGGTCTTGTAGTCCCAGCACACCCAGCCTTCCTCCGGGTGGCGGTCCAGGCGGTCCAGACGGCCCGTGACGGAGATTTCCGAACCATCCGGCTTCAAACC
This sequence comes from uncultured Syntrophobacteraceae bacterium, assembly GCA_937958025.1. Taxonomy (GTDB): domain Bacteria; phylum Desulfobacterota; class Syntrophobacteria; order Syntrophobacterales; family Syntrophobacteraceae; genus CALFXO01. The sequence goes on along the minus strand of CALFXO010000178.1, from coordinate 4,940 downwards.
GCTGAAGGAGCGTTCGCATGCAACCCACTTCCAGCCCTCCTGCATGCGACCCCATTCCTCGCGCAGCCATTTCCGCAATAATCCGGGAATTTCCCCCTCCCCTTCCCCGCCCATAAGTCTTCTGATCTCAACACCCCAATGAAACTTATCGGCGTTGGGCCCAAGCGCCTCGGAAGCGGCTGCTTCGAGCAAGACCTGCAACTCCTCGAAACTCGGAGCAGCTTCCCCCCCGGAGCCGGGTTCCATAAGCGCGGCAGCCCTTTTGCCGAAGGCCGCGAGCACGTCGTGGACGCCGCGTCCCCTGTCCTGGGGCGGCAGCCCTTCCTCAACGTCCGGAAGCGGCTCGAGTTTCATAAGATTCTGTAAAAGGAAACGGGCCGGACAGTAGATGAGGGCTTCGAGAGCGCTCACCGATACATAGGCGGGCGGCTCCAGACGGGACAGCGCTTCCTCCAAAGGCGGCGCAAGAGCGACGGCGAATTCTTCCCCCATGCCAAGGCCCGCCACGCCTTCCTGCACCCATCGGGCGCGCTGAGCGGCAGGCAGCGCATCGCGCCACGGCACTACGGAGGGAGCCGATTCCTCCCTCTCCGACGGCCAGAAGGGAGACGGAAGGCATGGTTCGCCCCCTTCGCCCATCATGGGGCGGCTCAACGTCACCTCGGGAGAAGAAGCCAACAAACAGGCGAAGAGGCGCTTCCCGTAGTCGAACTGGCTTTCGACCGTTCCGCCCTGGACCAAGCGACGCTCTTCCGCCGAGAGAAAAGGGAGCGAGCGCGCTGGCTGGGGAAGCGCTCCGGCGATGAGTCCCGGCGCATAGAGACGGCCGAATGCAAGCCCGCGCGCCTCCAACGCTCCTATGACCTGAATCCCCGCATCCTCCTGACCCGTCTTCTGCAGAAAGACCTTGCCGGCGGCGGCCCTGATCCATGCCGCGAGGTCGCCCGCCGTCATGCGAACGTCTCCCAGCTCCGCTTCGATCCCATCCATGATTTCAGATAAATGCCCCCGACTCATCTCGTCCCCTTCGTTGGCGGCAACGGGAAACTCCATCATGCTCCAGAAATTGCGAAGAGCGCCAATCAGGCGCTTTCCGGACCGGGGAACGCCGCCGAGCAGCGGCCCGAGCCCCGCGAGCAGCTCCCGCCCTCCTCCAGGCAGCGGCGCGCGAGCTTCCTCCGAGAGACTCCCGATGAGCTCCCCCAGGCCGCCATCCAAGGACTTGTCTCTCCAGACCCAGTCCCAACGGCAGAGGGCGTGGCTATAGCCCGCAAGATAGCCGTAATAGGGGGAGCGCACGAGACTAAGAAGAAGCGTGCGAGACTCGCCCCCCGCGGCGAAATCCAGGGGCAGGAGGGCCGCCTGCAGGAGGGGCTGTCGCAGGAGCGAACGGCTCGGGAAAAGGTTGTACGCCGCGCCCTCCCCCGTAACCGGGGGGCCGAGAACCTCTTGAAGCCTTCTCGACAGCGCGGTCCCGAATCCTTCGGGATCGAAGACGACGATTCCGATTTCGTGTAGAGGAAAGCGGGAGGCCGACTCCACAACATTCTCCACGAGTCCATAGAGCTCCTGGTCGGCGTCCGCGTAGACGCGGGCCTGGGGGGAGGCGCCGCCAGCCGGGGCGGCCAGGGCGCGGGCGCCCGGACGATCCAGAAGCAGCCCGAGAAGCTTCTTTTCCCAGCTCCCCGCGAACTCGAAATCGACCACAAGCGATTTTTCCGGAACCCATTCCGGATTTTCCAGTAAATAACCATAGAGCCGCTCCGCGAGCGACGCGGGGTGAAAGAGGCCGCTCGCCTCCAAGGCCCTGTCGAACAGACTCCAAAGCTCCCTGCGCCATGTCACCAGCTGGTTGGAAGGCCCTCCGGCGCCCGGGTCCACCCCGTAGCGAAGGCAATGGTCGAAGGCGGCGTCCACATCGGCTATCAGGTTCACATCCGGAGCAAGCTCACCGGGCGGAGGGCATTCCTCCATGCACTTCGAGAGCGTCCGCCAGCGTTTGAGGAGAGGGGCCGCCCAGATTTCCGGAAGCGTCTTTTTCCATAACTCTTCCATCCAGTGCTTCAGCGTGACGATGCGGAGCCCTTCGGCGCCCCATGCGTCTCCCTCCCGGCTACACCGATTCAACCGGCGGCGAAACTGAAGCTGATGAACAAGACGGTCGCTTTCCACAAGGACGAGGGAGCCCTCTTCCGCGAGACCAAGAATCTCTTCCTGCAATTTCAGATTATCCATGACTTCCACTTTTTCTTTCGTCGCTTTCCTCCCCCTATTGTCCCCGGCAGGAGGGAGCCGTCCCCGAGAAAAGGCGCTGCGCCTGGAGTTCCGGGCCCCATGCAAAAGCGCGCGGAACGGTGAAACGCTTTGACAAACCCTCGCTCGGGCGCCAATATAGTTAAGATTGAGCAGTTTAGGGCGTATGCCGCGCGGGGGCGCTGCTCCGGCGGCAAGAAGCGCCGGAGAGAGGGACCACAACGCGGAGCAGAAAGAAACCCACGATGAAGAACGTATTCTCCAACGTGCTGGAGTGCGTCGGCAATACGCCGCTCATTCGCATCAACAAGGTCAATCCCCATCCCAATGCGGTCATCTACGCAAAATGGGAGGCAAAGAATCCGGGCGGGTCCATCAAGGACCGCGCGGCGCTTTCCATCATCGAGGCGGCCGAACGGGAAGGCGCGCTCACGCACGGCAGGATCATCATCGAAGCCACCAGCGGCAACACGGGCATTGGGCTTGCCATGGTGGCCGCCGTCAAGGGCTACCGCATCCTGCTCGCCATGCCGGAGACGGCCAGCCTGGAGCGCCAGAAAATACTCAAGGCGCTCGGCGCCGAACTGCTCCTCACGCCCGGCGCGCTCGCAACCGACGGAGCCATCGAGGAAGTGTACCGCCTCGTGCGCGAGAATCCGGACCGCTACTTCATGGCGGACCAATACAACAATCCCGCCAATCCTAATGCACATTACCATGGAACGGGCCCGGAAATCTACGAGCAGACCGACGGCCAGGTTCGCGCCGTGGTGACGGCGCTCGGAACATCCGGAACGGCCATGGGGCTCCTCAGGGCGCTCAAGGAGAAAGATCCCTCCATCCGGGTCATAGCCGTCGAACCCTACCCCGGCCACAAGATCCAGGGTCTCAAGAACATGAAGGAATCGTATGTGCCGGGCATCTTCGATCGCTATGCGCTCGACGCCATCGTGCACGTGCGGGACGAGGACGCCTTCGAGATGGCCCGCCGCCTCGCCCGCGAGGAGGGGCTTTTCGTCGGGATGAGCTCCGGGGCGGCCATGGCCGCCGCCGTCGAACTGGCGTCGGAAGGCCAGGAAGGGATTATCGTTGCGATCCTCCCCGACGGAGGCGACCGCTACCTCAGCACCAATCTCTTCACGACCATGTTGGAGCCCGATTTCCGGTTCTACGACTTCCTGAACAAGTCCAAGGTGGATTTTAAGCCCGTGCAGGAGGGAAAAGTCAACATCTTCGTGACGGGCCCAACGCTCGACCAGCCACTGACGGTGCAGGAATTGCGCCGTTTCCTGGCAGCCGACCTATTATCGCGATTTCTCGAGTCGAAGGGGTTCCGGGTGCGGCAGCTCGTGCACATCCCGGACCTGGAGAGCCGGACCGTCCAGGGGGCGCTTGCGGAGGGGGCATCCCTACCGGCGTATGTCCAGAAGCATATGGACGCCATTCTGGAAGACCTGGAGCGCCTCGGCGTGCGCAGGGCCTCCGGATACCCCAAGACCACGGAGCACATGGACGCCATCACGGAAAATACAAGGACTCTTCTCAACAAGAGGGCGGCTTACGAAAAACTCCGGTCCGTTTATTTCGATATCTCCCAAAGCAGAGGATACGGAGCGTTATCAAGGATCGACCTCCGAAAGGTGCGGCTGGGGACGACCGTTGACCTCGACGCCTATGAAAAACTCAACCCGAGAGATTTCACCATCCTCAAGCGGGCGACGCTCACCGAACTCAAGGGCGGCTTCTGCGTCAAGACGGATTGGGGCAATGTGCTTCCCACGCGGCACATCGCGGCGGCGTCCGCGGCGATTCGCGAACTGGGAGCGCCTATCGACATCCAGGTGAGCAGCGTGGACTTCCTCTTTCCGCACCTTGAAAACCTGCGAGCGATAGGCGACGCGCTGACTTGCAAGCCCTACGCGAATATCTGGATGCTCTGCGAGCGCGTCCAACCCAGAAGGGGCCAGGAAGAGAGCGGGGAGGCCGGGGATGAAGTCGCGGGAGCGCCGGACCGCGCCGATGAACAAGAGATCACTGAGGAAACCTCCGTACAGGACCTCATCGCCATGGGCTGCTGCCCGCAGGAGCTCCGCTATTGGCTGGCCGGGGCGCATTACCGGAAGCCCCTGCACGTTTCCGTGGAAAACCTCCGGAACGCACAACGCGGCTATCACAGGCTTAGAGAATTCATCGACAGGGTGCGGCAGGCGACAAGCAATGGCGAGGAGAACCCCAACCTCCTGCCGGAGAAAATCTTTGCGCTGGACCAGCGGTTTTTCGATGCACTCTCGGACGACCTCAACACGCCCATGGCGCTCGCGGCCCTTTTCAAGTTCATCCGGCAGGTGAATCCGTTGCTCGACAAGGGGGAGTTCAACGAAGAGCAGCGCAGTCAAGTTATACAGGTTCTCAAAAAGCTCGACGAGGTGCTGGGAGTTCTTGACCTCGACTTGCAGGACCTGGGAGCGGAAGAAAAGAGGTGGATCGACGAGCGCAAGCAGGCGCGGCGCGACAAGCGGTGGGAGGAGGCGGACCGTCTGAGGGGTCTCCTTCTCGAGCGCGGGATACGGGTGCTCGATTCGCCTCAGGGACCCCGGTGGGAGCGCATATAGAGCGGGGGAAAAATCGCGCCCCGCTTTTCGTCACACCGATTGCAGGAACGACCGCAGGTTTTTCTTCTTATTCTT
>CALFXO010000177.1 GCA_937958025.1 uncultured Syntrophobacteraceae bacterium | reverse complement strand
GACTTAAGCTTCCTCGGAATCCAGGGTTTATTCGGCTTTCTGGACCCCAGACTTTCGTCGGGGTGACGACAAGTCGACAACGTCGAGCAGTCATTTCACTATTTGCAGCTATGCCGTCTTTTCCCTGAATCGCTTCCTGGCGCTCAATCGCGCCCTTTCTTCGGCTGGTCTTTTATGGAAGCCTTGTTGATGTCCACTATTTTGGTAAGTCCTACGTAGTCCATGGTTTCGTATTTCATGATCCCGCCGATTCTCTTGACCAGCTCCCCGAGCTTTTGTGCGAGTTTCACGATCTGGTCCATATAGCGATAGTTGGAATCGCTTTTATCCATCTGCATGAGGGCGAGGTCCGCAAGCCCCATGAGCGCCGTGAGCGGCTGGCTCAATTCGTGAGCGACTGCGCCTGCCATTTGCATGACTCCTTCCAGCTTTTCGGCCCGGGCGATTTGTCTCTTTAATCCCTCTATGCGCATGCCGACCCGGACCCTCGCAAGAAGCTCTTCCGTGTCGATGGGTTTCGTCATGTAGTCGTCCGCGCCCGTGTTGAGCGCGTGTATGCGGCTCTTGGCTCCCCGGATGATGGTGGCGACAATGATGTAGGGCGGTTTGCTTCTCACGTCGCGTCGCACCCTGCGGCAGACTTCCATTCCGTCCATGTTGGGCAGCATCCAGGCGAGGATCATGACTTCGGGTTCTTCCCGCTTGAGAATTTCCAGGCAGCTCTCTCCATCCTCGGCGATCAGGACCCTGTAGCCTTCCGCCGAGAGGCTTTTTTGCAGCGCGGACCTCATAGACGCTTCGTCATCGACCACAAGGACCGATCCTTTTCCCTCCGATGTCTGGAACCCGTCTAATCCCGTTATGTCGGTCTTTTTGAGCCTGTCGATGTACATGACGGTTTCGACCGCATGGATGATCTGTTCCCTGGAAAGGGTCGCATTGTCCTGAATGATCGCCGAACCGATGATGAAAGACGGCTGCATGGGGAGTTCCTCGCTCCGCGCCTCCACAAAGGATGCAAAGGAGCGCCTCAGCCGCTCGATCGTCTTTTCTGACTCCATCTCCTTCACCTGAGGCAAAATGACGGCAAACCGGCTTTCGCCGACCCGGTACGTGTAGTCGCTTAGCCGGAGATTGGAGAGAATGAACTGTCCGAAGAGCCGGATGACTTCGTCCCGGATTTTCGGACCATGCATGTCGCAGATCTCCTCGATATTGTCGACTTCCAGGAGAAGCAGGGAAAATCCCTGATTGTATCTCTTGAGCCTTGCTATTTCGCTTTCCAATTCGTTCTCAAAAGCGCGCTTGTTTCGCAGGCATGTCAGCGGGTCGATGCAGGCCAGGTTCTGCATGGCGTCCTGCTGCGCGATAACCCTCTCCCCCACCTGGACGCGGATCAATACTTCCGCTTCGTCGATTGGCTTGTACAGGAGGTCGTCGAACCCCGCTTCGGATATTTCCATGCCATCCGGGGCTCCTTCCCTTGCCGTCAGCAGGATGACGTAAGTGGAGCGCAATCCGGGATGCCCTTTGATGCGGCGGCAGAGTTCGCCCGCTTCCATATCCGGCAGCAGATGGGAAGCTATGACCAGCGGGGCGTCCTGAGTTTCCAGAAGTTGGAGCGCCGTCTCTCCGAGTTCGGCCTCCAATGGTTCATACCCTGAAGCTTCGAGAATCCTTCCAATGCCCTCGCGGGTTGAGGCCTCATTTTCGACCACTAACACTTTGTTGCTCATATCGTCGGATTCCGGGATCTTTCCCAATGCGCCTGTAGCAGCCAGGAGTTTGTTTGCGGGCGCCCAGATGCTTGTTGAGCTGGTTGTGAATACGGACCTTGCCAACTGAGTTCCGCTGTATTCTTCCAGTCTTGTCCCCTGTTAGGCCACTTCCTGCACGCGGAGCCTTTCGAGTGCGAGGTGGTCTCACATAGTCTGCGTGATATTTCACAATAAACGGTTACGTTCACCTTTCGACTGCATGATCATGCAGTAAAGGCGCCAAGATGGAGAAATCTCTTAACGGCCTTCCGCCAATGGGTTGCGGATCGGAGCAGGAGCGCGAACCGTCGGAATACGTCCGTCAAAAACAAAAAACGTCATCGCGCGGCCTTCCGCCCCTTGGTATGGAAAACTGCCGAAATATCGAAGATGGCGACAAGGACGATGCTTCCGGGCTCCCACGCAAGCTTTGGACCTTGTCGGACGCTTGTTGCCCTTGCGCCTGGCTGGATGGGGTTTTGATTTTTGAGCGGATATGGTGTAGAGAGATGGCTCCACGGCGTACGCGGATGCACGTTTGGTCCGCCATAAGCGGAAAGGCCGAGGTTCACTCAAAACGGAGCAATTCCATGAGAATGCAGAGATGCACAACGAAAAAATGGGATGCGGCGCTAACCGCATCCCATCGACCTTACTGGCGCGCCCAGCACGATTCGAACGTGCGACCTACGGATTCGTAGTCCGGCACTCTATCCAGCTGAGCTATGGGCGCTTTCAAAAACTTACGAACCCCTTTTAACCAAAAATCGCTCTTTTCGCAAGCAAAAAATTCTCCGTCGAGAGCGATAATAGAAAACGAGCTGCAAATTGGGCGCAATTTCCTTTTGGAAACGCAGACAGGAGATGGGGTGGGCCTCCCTCATCCTTGGGGTGAGCATTCTCCTCTCCAGGTTCCTCGGCCTCATCCGGGACAAAGTAATCTCCTACTATTTTGGAGCAGTGCGCGAGTCGGATCTCTACTTCGCGGCGTTCGTCATTCCGGATTTCATCAATTATCTTCTCGCTGGGGGGTATTTTTCGATAACCCTTATCCCTCTCTTGTCCGAGAGCTTCAACCAAGACGAAGAAGACGGATGGAATTTCTTTTCGGCGGTCTTTATGTGGGTGGTCTGCGCCATTACTGCCTTCACCGCGGTGACCATCTATTTCGCTCCGCATTTGGCTCACCTGACGGCTCCGGGAATGCCGGAGGCCTCGCTCGCGCGGCTTTCCAGGTTCCTTCGGATCATCATGCCCGCCCAGGTGTTTTTTTTGGCGGGTTCGTGTTTCATGGCGCTTCTCTATATGAGGAAGCAATTCATTGCTCCCGCCCTTGCTCCCATCATTTACAATTTCGCGATTATCCTCGGAGGCGTCCTTATGCGCGACCGGGGCATGGAGGGTTTTTGCTGGGGCGTGTGCGTGGGGGCGTTCGCTGGGAACTTCCTTCTCCAATGGTATGCGCTCAGCCGCTCCGGGGGGCTTCGCCTCCGCCTTGTCTTCACCCATCCTAAATTAAGAAGGTTCTTCACCCTGGCATTGCCCCTCATGCTGGGGCAGTCCATTGTGGTGCTCGACGAACAGCTGGTGAGGGTGTTTGGCTCCTATTCGGGTCCTGGCGCGATAAGCTGGCTCAACTATGCTCGCCGCATCATGCTGGTGCCGGTCGGGGTGGTGGCCCAGGCGGCTGGGGTCGCCTCCTATCCATTCCTTGCCGAACTGATGGCGCGGAAGGATTACGACCGATTTCACCAGACCATCAACAGCGCGCTTCGGGGAGTCATCACGCTCCTCGCGCCCCTGTCGCTCTGGATGATGGCGGCGTCGGAGCCTATCATCCGGATTATCTTCCAACAAGGCCGCTTCGCGGCAGTGGATGCTCTCGAGACGGCCGCCCTGCTAAGAGTGTTTCTCCTTGCGGTGTTTTTTTGGGGGTTCCAGCAGATGCTGGGAAGGGCCTTCTATGCGCGGCAGGACACGATCACGCCCACGGTCATAGGCACGCTCGCGACAGCGGCTTCCTTGCCCATCTTCTGGCTATTCACGCATCTGTGGGGGAGCACGGGGGTGGCTCTTGCGAGCACTCTTTCCATGGCGCTCTATGCATTGGCGCTGGCGGGCTGGTGGCGAAAACGGTTCGGCGGCGCGGCCTTCGATGGGTTGGGGGGATTCACCTTCCGCATGACGCTCATTTCCCTCGCGGCATGCGCGCCTTCGCTTCACCTTGCCTGGTCCCAATACAGCTACGGCATGGCAAACTCTTACCTCGCCGCATGGATCAATTTTATCCTTAGCGGCGCGTCGTTCGTGTTGCTCTTCGCGGCGCTGTCCCTGCGCTTTGCGCCCTCGGCCGTCCGGCCCTATTGGGACAGGGGGATGAAGACGCTTGCCAGGGTCGTCGGACGTCCTGCGTCATAGGATGTTGGCCGCTCGCAACGGGACGTAGAGCGATGGGCGGGTTTTCGGCTTTGCACCACGCCCTTGAATAATGTATCTTCAATCTTATCGCTAATCTCGATGATTGGCGGCGGCTAATTGGAATGACGTCTCCGAATTTGATGAGCCTCGCGGATTCGGTGGGATGCCGTGCGAAAGGCGTGCGGCGCTTTTTGCTCACGGCTGGAAGTGTAGCGTCGCATTCTTTGGTTGGAGCGTATGGCAAACACGAAAAGGCTTCCGTTTTCAATAGGTTCGGAAATCTTCCTTCGCCCCCTCGGAGATGAGAAGGAGGTGAGCAAGGCGGCGTCGAGAATCCTCGGGGCGCGTCCGGAGGAGTTTCTGATAATCGATGATCCTATAATCCGCGTGAGCGAGCGGTTCACCGTGCCGGTCACTGGTTCGGTGCTTTGCTGGTACCTCTATGAAGGAGAAGTATATCGTTTCCAAAGCGATGTACTCAAATCGCTTGGAGAAGGGCTGACCCTTATCCGGTATCCTTCACGGCATCAATGCCAGTCGCTCCGGAAACACCAGCGCGTTCGCGTGAATATCGAGACGGTTTTCTCTTCCGAGGGAGCAGGAGAGGAAATACGGGGAGCCATGCAGGATATCAGCGAGGGCGGCTGCCGCGTGCTCATACCTTCCCTGATAGCCCTTGGGAGGAATGCTTCTTGCGCCGTAGGATTCACCTTGCCGGATGGGCAACAGGTCAGACGGGTGGATTCTGTTGTGCGCGGCCTTGAATATTCGAAGATCCGGCGAACGACCCTCGTTCGTGTTGAATTTACCGGCCCTCCCGCCGAACTCGGCAAAATTTCCTCGTTTTGCCACTACTGTATGTTCTTCAAAGTATGAACTCCGCCCGGTTCCTCTCGGGCCCTTGCGCTTCCGGCTTGGCGCGCTCTCCCCGCGCGCCTCTGGGGAAGGGGCGGGAGGCTCCGTTGCTGCGCCCGGCGTTTGCCCGCATCCTGGAATAGCCCCTTTTCGCTTTTTCGCTCATGATTGTCTCTTGACAAAAGGGGGGCGTATAACTAGTTTACTTTAGCACTCTTTTGGGGTGAGTGCTAACAACGCGGAGGGTGTTTTCGGTGATCGAACTTGCGGATCGTGATCAAAAAGTGCTGGAGGCTATCGTTATCGATTATATCGAGAGCGGCGAGCCCGTGGGGTCACGAACCATAGCCAAACGCTATGGGTTGAATGTAAGTTCGGCGACCATTCGCAACATTATGTGCGACCTTGAAGATTTGGGACTGTTGCTGCAACCCCACGCCTCCGCCGGCCGGGCGCCCACCGAAAAAGGACTGCGGCTCTATATCGATTACCTCATGCGGTCCAAGCGGCTGGCCGAAGAAGAAAAGGCGCTCATCCTTCAGGCTTACAGGGACGGCAAGAAAGATATCCAGGAGCTGCTGCGGAGGTCGTCGGCGATATTGTCGAGGTTCTGCAGACAGGCTGGCGTTGTTCTGTGGCCCAGGCTGAGACTGATGCGCTTTCGTCATATTGAGCTGATAAAGGTGAGGCAGGGGCAGGCGCTGGCTGTTCTTGTTTCCGAGTCGGGGCTCGTGCATCAAATGATGCTTGACGTTGACGAGGATATAACCCAGGACGATCTCGACAAATACAGCCGCTACATCAATGAACTGCTACTGAACGTGCCTCTTGGCGAGGTCAAGGAGCGCATCCTCTCGGAAATGCAGAAGGAGAAAGTGCTTTTTGACCAGCTGTACGTGCGCGCGCTGGATATAAGCCGGCGCTTCTTCCAATCGGGTCTCAACGATGCGGAGGTGTACATAGAGGGGCGCACCAACCTCCTCAACAGCCCGGAGTTCGCCGACGTTGACAGGATGCGGCGCATCCTCGAAGCCTTCGAGGACAAGGCGCGGATCGTGAAGCTTCTCGACATGGCGTTGCGGCCATCGGAAAGCGTTGCGTCAACCATTATCCTCGGGCCGGAGAGCGAGTTGGACGAGCTCCAGGAGATAAGCCTCATTTCGTCTCCCTACAGACACGGGGAGACGGCGGTTGGGGTTCTTGGCGTGATAGGCCCGATGCGGATGGATTACTCGCGGATTATTCCGATCGTGGAGTTTACCGCGGATTTGTTGAGTCAGCTCCTCGATGAGCCGGATCAGATTTGAAAAAAATCCGTTTAGCCCCTTTTGCTTTGGAAAGTAAGTATTACATTGGTGAAAACGCCGGTGTAATCATCGATAGAAATGGAAGGGAGGTTCGTGGCTCATGGCTGAGAAATTTGATGAGAGCCTGGATGATGTGAAAGCGGAGAAGACCGCGGATTCGGGCGAGGGCAAGGCGTTCAATCCCGAGACTGCCACGAGGGAGGACTGGGAGGCGTTGCTCGCAGCCAAAAATGAAGAACTCGCGCAGCAAAAAGAACGGGTGTTGCGGATTGCCGCCGAAATGGAAAACACGCGCAAGCGGATCGAAAGAGAAGCGGCGGACGGGGTGTGTTACGCCAATGAAAGATTGCTTCGCGAACTGCTTCCGGTGCTGGACAATCTGGAGCGCGCGATTGAGCACGGCGAGACGGACCCCGACGTCGAGAGCCTTCTGGACGGAGTCCGCATGACGCAGAAAGGCTTCGTGGATGCTCTCGGCAAGTTCGGGTGCAAGTCGGTGGAGTCCCTCGGCAAGGATTTCGATCCCAACTACCATGAAGCCATGATGCGGCAAGACAGCCCCGACCATGACGACAATAAAGTCATTCAGGAGTTCAGAAAAGGCTACGTGCTGAATGAACGGTTGATTCGCCCTGCCTTGGTGGTGGTTTCCAAGAAGGCCGGATGAAAGATCCCGGTGAGTTGCTGCCACCGGCGGGCCAGCGCCGCTGCTTTCGGATTGGAAGAATTTGCATAGCTTATGAAGTCTTAGGATTATCATTCTGATTTATTCCATATGTACATGAAGGAGGCAATGAGATGGGTAAAGTAATAGGAATCGACCTCGGGACTACGAACTCGGTGGTTGCCATCATGGAGGGTAAGGAGCCCAAGGTTCTCACCAACGCTGAGGGCAGCCGGTTGACCCCTTCGATGGTGGCCTTTACGGATAGCGGCGAGCGGCTTGTCGGACAGGTGGCCAAGAGGCAGGCCATCACGAACCCGGAAAACACGATCTTCGCCGTCAAACGGCTGATCGGGCGCAAGTTTGAAAGCCCCGAGATCCAGAAGGACGTCAGGGTCCTGCCGTACAAGATTTCAAAAGCGAGCAACGGGGACGCCCACATAGGCATTCGCGGCCGCGACTACAGCCCGACGGAAATCTCGGCCTTTGTGCTCATGAAAATGAAGCAAACCGCGGAGGACTACCTCGGAGAGAAGGTGACCGAGGCGGTCATCACCGTGCCCGCGTATTTTAACGACAGCCAGCGGCAGGCCACGAAAGACGCCGGGAAGATCGCCGGACTCGAAGTGCTCCGAATCATCAACGAGCCGACGGCGGCGTCTCTGGCATACGGCCTCGACAAGAAAAAGGATGAGAAAATCGCCGTATTTGACCTCGGCGGCGGGACCTACGATATATCGATTCTCGAAATCGGAGAGGGTGTATTCGAGGTTAAGTCCACCAACGGCGACACGCACCTCGGCGGCGAGGATTTCGATCAGCGGATCATCGACTGGCTGGCGGACGAATTCAAAAAGGATCAGGGAATTGATCTGCGGAGCGACAAGATGGCGCTCCAGCGACTGAAGGAAGCGGCGGAGAAAGCCAAAATGGAGCTCTCCACGACGATGGAGACGGACATCAATCTGCCCTTCATCACGGCGGATGCGACCGGTCCGAAGCACCTGAACATCAAGCTGAGCCGCGCTAAGCTGGAATCGCTCGTCGAGGAGTTGATCGACCGGCTGGTGCCCCCCATGGAGCAAGCGCTGCGGGACGCCGGATTGTCGCGCAAGGAAGTCGATGAGGTCATTCTCGTCGGCGGCATGACCCGTATGCCGCGCGTTCAGCAGAAGGTGCAGGAGTTCTTCGGCAAGGAGCCGCATCGTGGGGTGAACCCCGATGAAGTCGTTGCCGTCGGCGCCGCGATTCAGGCGGGCGTTCTCAAGGGCGACGTGAAGGACGTGCTGCTTCTCGATGTTACGCCTCTGTCTCTTGGAATCGAAACCCTCGGCGGCGTCATGACGAAGTTGATCGAGCGCAACACGACGATCCCGACCCGCAAGAGCCAGATTTTCTCGACGGCGGCGGACAGCCAGACGGCGGTGTCGATCCACGTTCTTCAGGGAGAGCGTGAGATGGCGTCCAACAACAAGACGCTTGGGCGGTTCGATCTCGTGGGCATTCCGGCCGCACCGCGCGGCATCCCGCAGATCGAGGTGACCTTCGACATCGACGCCAACGGCATCGTCCATGTGGCGGCGAAGGATCTGGCCACCCAGAAGGAGCAGTCTATACAGATCACGGCTTCGAGCGGCCTTTCGAAGGACGAGGTCCAGAACCTGGTCCGCGAGGCTGAGATGCACGCGCAGGAAGACAAGAAGAAGCGCGAGCTCATCGAAATCCGGAACAATGCGGATTCTCTGATCTACAGCACCGAGAAGACCCTGCGGGAAATGGGCGACAAGGTGGATGCGCAGACCCGCACGCAGATCGAATCCCAGATCGAAGCGCTCCGGAAGGTCATGGACAGCGAGGATCAGGACGCGATTCGCCGCGAGATGGAAGCCCTCACACAGACCTCCCACAAGCTTGCCGAAGAAGCCTATAAGCGGGCGTCCGAGCAGCAGGCGGGGGCGGCTGGCGCCGAGGGGCCTCACGACGCGGGCGCCGGTCAGAAGCCGGACGACGACGTCGTGGACGCGGATTTCGAGGAAGTTAAAGGAAAATAATCTTTTCATCGGTCGCTGCATGGGGTAGAATTTTCTGATATCCTGTTGGTGATCGAAAGACGAAGTCATCACAGGGGGGCGCATAAACTGCGCCCCCCTGTGTTATCGGGCCAGGGAATTTTGGGAGGCCCGTGGGCCGCCGGAAGGAGTGCTCCGGTGGTGGTGGATTACTGGAGGGATGATCTTAGGGGCGTTTAATGAGAAAAATAGACCTTTGCGTTCTGCTGGCTTTTGTTGTCCCACTGCTTGCGAGCTGTCAGGCTCCCAAGCGGCAATCCACCGCCGACATCCCTGCCGCAGTCTTCAACGCGCCAGCGCCGCGTGAAGCCGATGCCCAGTTGCAGCAGGCGCTGAAGGAGAAAACGGACGGAAATATCGGCTCCGCGGTTGGGAAGCTCGAAACCGTGGCGCAGACTTATCCCGAGAACGCCGTGGCGGCGCGGGCCCTCTCCGAATTGGGAAACCTGGCTATGGAGCAGGGACGGGCCGACCAGTCCATCAAGTATTTTGACTACCTGCTCTATATGTACCCGCAGTGGAGTGGTGCGCCCCTCGCGAGGGTGGACCGCCTGAGGGCTCTCCGCCTGAAAGGCGAGAAGCGCGAAGTGCTGAAGGAAGCGCTTGCCCTGTGGCAGTCGGCTGGCAACGCCCCTGAGGTGCAGTTTCCTCTGAGCATGCTGCTCACGTTGGCTTACCTGGATGACAAGGACCAGCCTTCCGCATACGACTGGCTCATGTACGCCGCTTCAAAGGCCGATTCTCCCGAACGGCGGGAGGCGGTCGTCCGGACGACGCTCGACATGGTGGGCGGCATGGATGAACCCGCGGTGCGCAAGCTCATGGCGCGCAACCCGGTCGAACTGATCGCGGTGGTTCTGGAGTATCGGCTCGCCCAGCTGGAAACCGCGGGCGGGCAGAGCGCCAAGGCCCGTGAGAGGCTCACCAGCCTGCTTCCTAGGACCGTGGACCACCCGCTTGCGACTGAGATCCGGCAGGCGCTCGGCGAAACGCCCTCTGCTGTAAAGCTTCCGCTTCATCCCGAACGGGTTGGTTGCCTTATCCCCCTGAGTGGGCCGCATGAGAGTTTCGGGCGAATGGTCATGCGGGGGCTCGCGATGGCGGCCGAGGAGTGGAACGGTTCTCATCCGAATCAGCCCGTCAATCTGGTTCTCAAGGACACTCAGACCCAGCCAGAGATCGCCGCGAGGGCTCTTGACGAACTCGCCAAGGAAAACGGCGTCTTTGCCGTCGTTGGGCTGCTCAGCAAACAGTCTATTGAATCCCTCTCGCCGGTCGTCTCGAAACTCGGGATGCCTCTTCTCACCATGACGCAAAAAGACGAGACCGCGCCGAATCCGTATGTTTTCCATGTCTTTTTGGACAAAGAGGACATGGTGCGCGCCGAGGTGCGGCATTGCAAGGAAAAGCTTGGCTGCAACAAGTTTGCGGCGCTCTACCCCGCAGGGCGCTATGGTGAAAGCCTGGAGAACGTATTCGACAAGGTGGTCCACGAAGTGGGCGGCAACCTCGTCGCCAGCGCGTCCTACGAGCCGAACAGCACCGATTTCAGGGAGCCCATCCAGAAGCTCATCCAAATGAGCCAGAAGAACGACCCCGCTCCCACGCCGGATTCCATGCCCTTCGACGCTCTATTCATCCCGGACGAATCCCAGACCGTCGCATTGATCGCCCCACAGCTGCCTTACTATAACCTGGTGGGCGTTACGCTGCTTGGGACGAACATCTGGGGGGAATCGCCCCCGATCAACGAGGTGGGCGGCGTCTATGTGGAGAAGGCTATGTTTGCGACGCCATTCCATCCCGAAAGCAAGTCTCCGGTGATGCAGGGGTTCGTGGAGAAATTCAAGGGCCTCTACCAGTCGACGCCTTCCTATCTGGAGGCGCAGGCGTACGACGCCATGAAGCTTTTCCTGATGGCGCGCTCCCGCCTGTCAGGCTCCTCCATGCAACGGACCGCCCTCATACAGAATTTGCTGCAAATAAAGGGGTATGATGGCGTGACGGGGAAGTTGTCATTCGCGCCAACCGGAGAATTGGATCGCACCTATTTGCTCATGCAGGTGCAGGGGGGAAAGCTGGTTCAGGTTTCTCCCTGACGGATGACCGCCTGAGGCCGCCTTGCGCCTCGGCTGTGATTTGCATATAAGGGACTTGACATTGGAACGACCGGAATTATAATCTCATTCGTAAGCGGTTTTACGTTTGTCAACATTCCCTGATTTCTTACGCGAGGTTAATGAAAGGGAGGGACCATATGCCTATCTACGAGTACAAGTGTTCGGAGTGTGGATCGATAGTGGAAGCAATGCAGAAATTTTCCGATCCGCCGCTCAAGGAGTGCTCTTGCTGCCACGGCGAACTGCATAAGATCGTCTCGATGAGTACGTTCCATCTCAAGGGGTCCGGGTGGTACACGACGGATTATTCCGGCAAGAACCAAAGCACCAGCAGCACGGCGAAGAGCGAGTCTGCTTCCGGTCCCAGCGCTGAGAAGAAGACCGAGAGCTCCACTGCTGTCAAGGAGTAGCAGGCCGGAAACCTGTTTCGTGTGAGAAAAGAGTAAAATCCGGAGCGGGCGGCGGTCGCCCGCTTTTTTTGTCTCTTGAGAACCTGATCGTTTTGGGCGTTTGGAGAGCTGGCGGCGTCCGAGCGCATGGGAGGGCCAGTGTGACGACCGCTGACCTTTTGGGCAAGATCCCTCTTTTCCAGGGTCTGCCCGAGGCGCAAAGGGAGAAGTTGGCTTGGATCGCCTCTTCGCAAGCGCTTGATCGGGGCGCGCTCATCTTTTCGGATGGAGACGACGCCTCCGGCTTCTATGTGGTCTTGTCCGGACGAATCAAGATCTACAAGCTAGCTCCCGATGGAAAGGAGCAGATTCTGCATCTTTTCGGCCCCGGAGAGCCCTTCGGAGAAGTCCCGGTGTTCACTGGAGAGCGATTTCCCGCCCATGCCGAGGCGATGGAGAAAAGCAGCATTCTTTATTTTCCCCGCGCGGCCTTCATCGAACTCGTACGGCAGGAGCCGTCTCTTGCGCTCAATATGCTGGCGGTCCTGTCAAAGCGCCTGCGCCTCTTCACCCATCTCATCGAGAGCTTGTCCCTCAAGGAGGTTCCCGGAAGGCTTGCCGCCTACCTGCTGTATTTGAGCGACCGGAGTGATGACCCCGCGGCTCTCAGGCTGGACATCCCGAAAGGCCAGCTGGCGAGCCTACTGGGCACCATACCGGAGACGCTTTCACGCATTCTGGGAAGGATGGCGGGGCAAGGCATCGTCGAGGTCGAAGGGCGCGCGATCCGCCTCCTGGATCGCTCCGCGCTCGAAGAACTGGCGGAGGGGGCGAAGCTGCTTTGACGGGAAGGGGGGCCGTCCGCGGGGTGAACCACACGGTGCGGGAAGCGCCTTCCTTTTCTGGTTCGACGGGGGATGCGGCATGAGAACTCTGGAATGCGCCTTATCAGACGAGCGCGCGGAGTTCTTCCGTGGAGAACTGGACGCGCTGTATTCGCGCTACAATAGGCGGGAGTGGGTGCATCCCGATCCGCTGGGGTTTTTGTATCCTTACGAGGCCCCTTCCGACAGGGAGATTGCAGGGCTCATCGCCTCTTCGCTGGCCTATGGAAGGGTTGCCCAGATCCACCGGAGCGCATCTTACGTCCTGGATCGCATCGGACTCTCCCCTTCGCGTTTCTTACAAGACGCCTCGCTGGGCTCCTTGCGGAAAGTCTTTTCTTCCTTTAAACACAGATTCACAACGGGCGACGATCTGGCGGCCCTGCTCTTTGGTGCGCGTAAGCTCATAGAGCGCTATGGATCGTTGGAGGGCTGCTTCATGGCTGGCTGCAGCCCGGGTGATGCGAGCGTTTTCCCGGCGCTTTCCCGTTTCGTGGAAAAATTTTCACTGGGCGGCGAGCCGCCGGCTGGGATGCTCCTGCCATCTCCCGCGAGGGGGAGCGCCTGCAAGCGCCTTCATTTGTTTCTCCGCTGGATGGTGCGCCGCGATGAAGTGGATCCGGGCGGCTGGGATGGCGTGCAGGCGTCCCGCCTGATAACGCCGCTTGACACCCATATGCATCGGGTCGGACTGTTGCTCGGACTGACTCGACGGCGTCAGGCCGATTTGCGCACCGCGTTGGAAATCACAGCGTCATTTAAGAAAATAAATCCGGAAGATCCTGTCAGATACGATTTTACGCTGACGCGTGCGGGCATCCTCGACAACCGGGAGTTGCAGGAGCGTTTGATGCGTCTCGCCCGCAGATCTTAGCCGTCTAGAACATCCAAGAAATGAGCAGGACGCAGAGCATGGCCGTTGGATAGAGGCTTGCCCGGTTGAACAGGGCCGACGCTAGCTCCCGGCTTTTCCCCCTGTGGAGCCGGAGGGCCGGAACGATAAGGAAATTCGCCGCCACGGCCATCGCTCCGATGATGTAGACCGGACCGAGGCGCGCCGGGGACGCCGCCGCCATCAGAAGGCTCATGAGGATCGAAAGGCCGAGCGTCCCCAAAATGATGATGCTCGCGTTGTCCACTCCGCACCTTAGAGGAAGGGTCTCTGCGTTCAACTCCAAATCCTCCGGCAGGTCGGTCCAGTCGTTGGGCACGTTCTGTCCCCCTACTTCCCAGAAGAAAAGCCAGAGGAACAGAATGACGAGAAATACGGGCGAAGGGGTGGGATCAACCGCAAATACCGCCGCGACGCCTCCCAGCGTCTTCACTACGCCGCTCACCATCACCCGCAGGTGACTGACCTTCAGCATGAGACAATACACGGATTCGAGGATGGCTCCCATCACAAACACGAATGCACAAACGGGATTCAGGAGGTAAGCCCCCGCGAGAGCCGCGGCTGCCCATGAGACGGCCCAGACGAATCCTTCCCGGTAGCTGAGGAGTCCTAGCGCCATCGGATGCCGCACATAGACGGCGTCGAGGTCTCCGCTGATCCCGCTTTCCCTGCCCTGGAGGACGTCCTCCCTGTCCACCTTGTAATCCACGAGGTCATTGAGGGCGTAAACGGCTGTGTAGCCGGAAAAGGCCGTAATTACGCCGAGGACCGCTACGCGGAGCGACGGCATTTCTCCGAGCTGGAGCAATGCGGCGAGGAAAGGCGTCGCAAGATCCAGAAGGCCATGCGGTGTTCTCGATAAGGCCAGAAAAAGCTTGAGACGCGAAAATCCTTGCCCTTGAGGTCCATACGCTATGGTTTCCAATGGTCATCCTCCTTGTTGCTGGTCCCATGCGTCCGCGCGCCGGATCGGCTCCCGCTCCTTCAAGAATGGACTATTGTTCGGCGAATGTAAAACATATAAGCGACGTTTGTCTCCTTCGGGTGAATTTGGCCAACCTGGCGGCTTGCCGAGGACGATTGCTCATTTGCTTCCTGAATGTCTGTCACACAACTGCAATGTTAATATCATAAATTAGACACATTCTCGTAACGGTCCATTGGTAAATTCCTCACCGTATTTCGTTGTAGCAACGCATAGATAGTAGGGATCGAATGGAGCGGGGGGTGGTCTGGCGACCGCTTCCCGAGGCGGGATTCCCATCCCGCCGGGCGTAAGCGACGGGGTGTTCCCATCCTGCTTATACAGTTGCGTTTGAGGACTCATTCCGGGTGCGTCCGTTGTGGCGGCATTTGGGGGGAGTTTACTGCGGGCGGCCCTGCGCTCGGCTTGCAGGGATGAATGCGCCCGCTGCCGCTGTTTTTTGTTCGCGGGACGCGCGGTGGCTTTCCTTGTAAGGCAAACGGTGCGTCGCTTTACGCACAGGCGCCGGAGAATCCCCGGCAGGCGGGGCTTGGAGCGCGGTTGAGCTGCACGTTGGGCGCAACCTTGGGTGCAGCATTGGACGATGTCGGGGCGCGAGCCTGTGCGGCTTATTTTCGGATCCTTGTGGTGCAGATGATGTTCAAATTCTCGTTATGTTTGTTGTTTGCCGCTTTGTTCCTGGCGCTTCCGATCATGCCTCCCGCTTTTGCTCAGGAAGGGGGCGACGCTTCCAACCCCGCGGCTGGGCAGCCCGTGACCTTTGAAATCAAGTCCTACGCAGTGGAGGGCAATACGCTCCTGTCTGAAGATTCGATCGGGGAAAGGTTGGCGGCCTATATCGGACAGGAAAAGACGGCGACGGACGTGGAATCGGCGAGGGAAGCCCTTGAAAATTTCTACCATGATATGGGTTATCCGTCGGTCCTGATAAACATCCCGGAGCAGACGGTCGAAAACGGGGTCGTCACCCTGGAGGCGGTCGAGGGCAAGATTCGGAAGGTGCGCGTCACGGGCAATCAGTACGTCACGATGGAGAAGATCCGAAGCGAGCTTCCCTCCTTTGCGACAGGCGAAATTCCCTATATTCCGAGGCTTCAGAAGGAGATCAGCAAACTCAACAGGAACCCGGATCTGAAGGTCGAGCCGAAATGGGTCCAGACGGACAATCCGGAAGAACTGGACGTGGACTTGGCGGTTGAAGATAAACTCCCATTCCATGGGAGTCTCGAGCTGAATAACCGCGCAAGCGCAGACACGACTGAATTGCGGTTAAGCGCGATGCTCCGCTACGATAATCTCTGGCAGAAAGACCACTCCATTTCGGTCCAGTATCAGACCTCCCCGATGGATTTGAGCGAGGTCCAGGTCGTAGCCGCCTCCTATGTCCTTCCCGCGCCGTGGCGCGCCGATGACCGCATCGCGCTCTATGGTCTTTGGGCGGATAGTGAAACCGCCTTCGGCGAGGGGTTCAAGACAGTCGGCAAGGGCAGCGTCGTGGGCATGCGCTATGTCATGCCGCTCATCCCTTACAAGGGTTATTTCCACAATTTGACCGTCGGGTTGGACTACAAGAGCTTCAAGGACGCCCTCGGATACGAAAGCGACAGCGCGAGCAGCGATAACACCAGCGTCAGGTACCTGCCGCTTTCCCTCGCGTACACGGGATTCCTGCCGGACAAGTGGGGCTACACCCAGTTTAGCGCTGGCGTCAACATGGCGTTCCGAGGGCTTGTTACGAAACAGGAAGAATTCGAGGCCAAGCGCTACCGCGCCAAGGGCGACTACATGTACGCAACGGCGGGCGTCGAGCGGCGGCATAAGCTGCCGGGCGGTGCGAGCCTCTATGTCAAGGTGGATGGTCAGGTGTCGAACCAGCCGCTGGTGTCGAACGAGGAATACGCTGCGGGAGGGATGGACAGCGTGCGGGGTTACAAGGAGAGCGAAGCCCTTGGGGACAATGCCATCCACGCCACCCTCGAACTGGCGGGGCCGGATATTTCGCGAAAGATCGGCATTGTGAAGAACCTCCAGATAGTTCCCTACGTCTTCTATGACTACGTGGCCCTTGAAGTGAACAATCCGCTTCCGGAGCAGGACAAACGATCGGTGTTGCAGAGCGCGGGGCTTGGGCTTCGTGGAAAAGTCTCTGAAAGCGTCGATTACGACGTTGGCTTCGGGGTCCCGTTCGAGGAGACGGAGCATACGAAGAAAATGAATCTCGGGATGTTCTTCAAGGTCAAGTACAGCTTTTAATCGTGCGTCTTGGAAATGGAAGGTTGGAGGAAGTTCGTGTCGAAACATGTCGTGGTCCGGTTGCTGGGGTTGATCGTCGTATTGGTGGTCATGGGAGTGCATGTATGCGACGCCAACGCCTGGTGGGATGAGAAATGGCAGCATCGCAGAAAAATCGTTTTCAATTCCACGCAGACCGGGGCGGACATAGCGGAGACGGTGAACGAAGTTCCCGTGCTCATTCGGTTGCATTCCGGAAATTTTAATTTTTCCAACGCGAAGGAGGATGGCTCCGACGTCCGGTTCGTGGGCGGGGACGACAAAACGCCTCTCAAGTTCCACAAGGAGCTCTTCGATCCCCTGCTCGAGATGGGACTCTTCTGGGTGAAGGTCCCGCGCATACCGGGATCGTCCAATTCGGAAGCCGTCTGGCTCTACTATGGCAACAAGAACGCGGTGGGCGGCGAGGACAAGCCCGGAACGTTCGATGTGAACACGGTCGCGGTGTATCACTTCGACGAGAAGGACGGTCCGCCGAAGGACGCCACGGCTTACGCCAACAACGCTTCGCAGTTCGAGGGTGGAAACAGGATTTCGGCGGTGATCGGGAGCGGGGTAGCGCTCACTGGGGCGGGGGAGCGCGTGGTAATCCCGCATTCGCCCTCGCTCAATTTCTCCAACGGATTCTCCGCGTCCGCGTGGGTCAAGATATCCCAGCCGCAATACGACGGTTGTCTCTTCTCATGGGGGGACGACGTCCGGAAAATCGTGGTGGGAATCGATCAGGCGAGACCCTATTGCAGGATAGCCATCGGTCCCAAGGGAGTCTATGAAACCCCGAAGAATTTCGATCTCTCCCTGGATTCCTGGCACCACCTTGCGGTGAGCGCAAAACCATCCGACAAGATCGTTCTGTATGTGGATGGCGTGGAAGCGGCGTCAGCTCCGCTCCCTGTGAGCGTTCCGGAAATCGGGACGGACATGGCGATCGGGGCCACGCTCCGGGGTGAAAATCCGCTTTCCGGTGAGGCGGATGAGTTCCGGCTTTATAAGACGGCCATACCTGCGGGCGTCGTTAAAGCGGCCTTCACCGGAGAAGGCGCGGACGGCGGTCTGTATGGGGTGGGGGAGGAAGAAGCAGGCGAGGGCGGCGAAAGCGAGTCGGTCGTCTATATGCGGATGATCGTCAAGAACCTCAGCCTCGACGGATGGGCGGTCATCATCTTCCTCTGGTGCTTCGGGTTTGCGTGTACATTCGTTTTCTTCAGAAAGTTCTTCACCCTGATGGTGATGGAAAAAGAAAACCGCAATTTTATGGAGTTCTACGAGAAGGTGGACAAGCTCTTCGCTTCGGACGGCCCAAGTGGCAATCCCGATCCGGATGATCCGGAAGAGGAGATCGAAGGCTATTCGGACTCGTCCCTTTATAAGGTTTATTCGGCCGGGGAGGCGGAACTCAAGAAATGGGCGAAGGTTTTCGCAAAGGAGGGAGGCGAGGTGAAGCATCTCTCCCCCCAGGCGATCAAGGCGGTTTCCGCCGCGATCGACCGCGCTTTCATCAAGGAGCACGAGAAGCTGAACGCGGGCATCGTTCTCTTTAATATGGCAATCACCGGCGGTCCCTTCATTGGGCTTTTCGGAACGGTGTGGGGCGTCATGAACACCTTCGCGGCCATGGCGGTGGCGGGCGAAGCCAACCTGACCGCCATCGCGCCCGGCATCGCGTCGGCGCTCGCCGCAACCCTGAACGGCCTCTTCCTAGCCATCCCCGCATTGTTTTCCTACAACTACCTCGTGGCCAGGATCAAGAACATTCTTGTGGAGCTGAATCTTTTCGTTGATGAACTCTCTATCAGGATCGAAGGGACCTATGGAGGAGGAGCGCAGTGAAAAGACAGGTCGTAAAAGAAAATGAGGTGATGAACGAGATCAACATCACGCCCCTTTTGGATCTCGCGTGGGTGTTGCTCGTCGTATTCGTCATTTCGATAACGGCGGCGGTCCAGGGCATAAAGGTGGCCCTGCCCAAAGCGAGCTCCGCCGCCTCTCCGGTCAAGCCGACCACGAAGGCGATCACCGTGGACGAGGCCGGCCAGATTTACCTCGATGCTTTTCCGGTGACGATCCAGGAACTGGAGGCGAACCTTCGCTCCCTCAAGGCCATTGACCCCAATTTTCCAGTGGTCATTCGCGGGGATGAAGGAACCTATTACAAGAATGTAATAGCGGTGCTCGACTTGTTGTCGAAGCTGGATATTACTCAGATTGGACTCGCTACCCAGAAGCTCGTGAAATGATGCCGGGCGCGACGTGCGCCCGCGATGGAGGCGGATGCGTATGAAAGCCAAACGCAAATCTTCCCGGTTGAAGCTAATCGCCGCTGCGTCCGTTGGCGTTGCCTTGGTGATTGTCGTCGCGATGGGTGCGCTGATCAAGTCTTTCGTGAAGGAAGATCCTGTAAAGATGCGCAAGCAGATCCAGATGGTGACCGTGATGAAGCCGCCGCCGCCCAAGCCGCCGGAAAAACCGCCGGAGCCCGAGATCAAGAAGGAGGTCTTGAAGAAGGAGGAGTTCAATCCCGAAATGCTTCAGAACCAGCCGGTGGACCCGGGACCGCAGAAAGCCGCGAACGAGCCTCCGGCGAGTCAGAATCTTGGTCTCGATGCGGAAGGGGGAGCGGGGTCCGACAGCTTCGGATTGGTGGGCAACAAGGGCGGCAGGGCGCTCCTAGGAACGTCGGGCGGAGGGTCAGGAAACGGGCGCGGGACCTTGATGCAGAAATACGGTTGGTATGCCCAGATCATCCAGGAGGAAGTCAAGAAGGGGATGCTCAAGTTGCTGGACGACGAGGGGGGCATTCCCAAGGGAAAGCACCAGGCGGACATAAAAATCTCTCTAGGAGAGTCCGGGGTGATACTGAAATATGAGATTGTTGGCTCGTCGGGAAGCAGCCAAGTGGATGACGCAATCCTGAAGGTCCTTGCGAAAACGACCATCAGCCGTCCTCCTCCGGACGGGATGCCGCGCACCATGGGGCTGCGGATTTCCTCCCAAGGCTAGCGGGCTGTCAGCCTTCATTCAGAAAAAAGCCTGACAAAGCACTAGCTGCCTAAAGACGAACAATCTGTGAAAAGACTGGAAAAGGAGGCGCGTTCGTAGGGGCGGGGCTGAGGTTTGATGCCTTTACGGACGGCTGCAACATGCTGGCGCTTTTTCGCGCCAATGGGACTTGGGGCGACCGGCGGGTGCAATGAGAGGGGAGAGACGTTGTTGATCGGAACACGAATGCTGCGACTGAATTTTGTGCTGATCCTGGTGGGACTGCTGGTCTTCTCCGCTTGCAATGGAGGCGTTTCTGTTTGCCTTGCCGCGGACAATCCGGGGGGCGTGGATGCCCTGATGAAAATCCTTTGGGCCAAGGGCGTGCTTACCGACGATGAGATGGCGAAGTTCCGGGCTTCCTTTGGAAAGAGCGGCGCAACGCCGGCCGAAATGGGCTCGCTGATCGAAATGCTGAAAGGAAAGGGAGTGCTCTCCGAAGGCGAGGCCAAGGCCTTCTACGACGCGTATGGAGTAAAGCCAGGCGGCGGGGAGGGCGGGAGCGGCTCCGTGAAGCTCATTCCCGAAGGCAAGGACGAGGATTACATCAAAGCGATTTCAAAGGAAATCAAGGACGATGTGCAGGAAGAAGTAAAGAGTCAGATAAAGGACGACATGCTCAAGGAGGCCAAGGCGGGGAAATGGTCTCCCGGGCTTCCCGACTGGGCGCAGAGGGTGCGGTTTGGCGGGGATATCCGCGTGCGCTATCAGGGAGAGTATTTCGATAAGGATAACGCCGACCTGCTTGACCCCAGCGACCCGACCAAGCTTCTCAACACCAAGAACAACCGGAACCGCGCACTGGTGCGGGTGCGGCTGGGTGTGAAGGCCGAGGTGAACGATCAGGTGGAGACGGGAGTGCGGATAACGACCGGCAACGAGAGCAACCCCGTGACGGCCAATGACGCGCTCGCGACATATGAGAGCAAGAGCAACCTGCTGCTGGATCAGGCGTATGTAAAATATACTCCACTGAAGAATGTGGGGCGGGTCAACGAACTGAATGTCACGGTGGGCCGGATGGCCAACCCCTGGTTGTACAGCGATCTCGTTTGGGACAACGACCTCAGTTTCGATGGTTTGGCGGCTAGCGGAAACGTCAAGCTGCTCGATGGAGGCCGCCTCAACGTATTTGCCACCGCCGGCATTTTCTCGCTGGAGGAGGTGGAGTTTTCCAACGACGACAAGTGGCTTTATGGCGGGCAGTTGGGAATCGAGGGCAAGCCGGTGGACGGGCTGTCCGGCAAGGTCGCGGCGGCGTACTACGGGTACAAGAATATAACCGGGAAAGCAAACACTCTGTCCGACACCGATGGACACGATTACACGATGCCCGCCTATCAGCAGAAGGGCAACACGCTGTTCGACATAGACCCGACATCGGGCATTTCGACGGCTCTCGCGTCGGAATTCAGTGAACTCAACATCATCGCCATGCTCGATATCGGCTTCTGGCATCCAATCCACATCATGCTGCTCGGAGACTACGTGAAAAACCTTGGGTTCGACAAGGCTGACGTAATAGCGCGCACGGGAGATTCGGATGCATCCGAGGAGACAACCGGCTATCAGGTCGGGATATCGGTGGGACACCCCCAGATAGAGAAACGCTGGGATTGGAAGACTTTCTTCTATTACAAGCGCCTCGAAGCGGATGCGGTGGTCGATGCTTTTACGGACTCCGATTTCCACAATGGCGGCTCCAACGCCAAGGGTTGGATAATTGGAGGCGAACTCGGCCTCATGAAGAACGTGTGGCTTGCCGTGCGCTGGCTCACGTCGGATGAAATCTCCGGACCTTCGCTTGCCGTGGATGTCTTGCAGGTGGATCTCAATACGAGGTTTTAAGCTCTGAGGGCGGGACGGGCTATTGCGTCAATATAAGGAGTAGTGACGGTGAAACCGGTGGTCCGAAAGATTCTGTATGTTGTTGGAGCGATCGCACTGGTCGGCGCTGGCTTGGGAGCAGGGCTTGGCTATGGGTTCCACAAACTCGACGTGGAGGGCAAGCGGCATCAGACGGAGATCAAGGATTTCGAAAAGAAAGTGGCGTTGCTCCAGCGTCGCGCCCAGGAGGAGCGGGACCGGGGTGTGAGCGCAGAAGGGCAGAAGCGCGCTCTGCAAGGAGAGGTAGCCAAGCTTCAGGAGGAAAACGCGGCTGTTGCAGCGGAGCTTGAGGGGCTTAAGGAGAAAGCGCCCCTTCTGGAAAATGGCGTCAAGGAGCTAATGACCACTGTGACCGCGCAAAAAGCCCAATACGGCAACCTGGAAGCGAAATATTCGCAGCTCCTGCAAACGGCGAAGAATCTCGAAGCGACGCTAGGCAAGGTGAGCGAGGAGAAAAAAGCGCGGGAAGCGGAGTTGCAGGCGACGAACGAGAAACTGGTGGTCTGCGGCAATCACAATGCAAAGTTGGTGGCGATTTCCAGCGAGCTTCTCGACCGTTACGAGCATAAGGGGCTTTTTGCCAGAGCGTTGCAGGATGAGCCCCTGTTGCAGTTTAAGAAAGTGGAGCTAGAGAAGCTGACCCAGGAATACAGCGACCGGATTGACAAGGAGAAGGTGAAATAGAAGTCGGTCGATCTCTTTCCAGTTTTGGGAAGGTTCATGCATCCGTAAGGAGCCTGTCATGAAGTCGAAACAGAAGACCGGTAAATATAAGGCATCCGATGATCGTTGAAGCCCGGATTTCAGCGGCGACCGCTCGCCTGGGCTCGAGAAACGGTTTGATAGTATTGGTTATGAGGGGTTGGCTGGGTACTTCGCTGGCCTGGCGGCAGGGAGCAGGAAGCCCAAAACCATGGAAAGGAGTCGCCCCAGAGTGCGGGGCGGCTAAGCGTCGAAAGGAGGTGGCGAGGCTTAAAGATAGAACGCGCTTTCTAGTGGTTTCAGCTTTTCCGCGAGTTCCGGCAAGGAAGGCTGAAGAGGGATCAATCATTCTATCTGCCTCCAGAAAAAGCCAAAATCCGGGTGACCGGATGACGGAAAGCCAACAGGTCCTGAGCATCTCAGGACGGCTGGGTTGCCTGATGGGAAAATTGACATTTCCACAATCAGGAGCAATTGCAATGAAGAAGCACCTATCCGCATTATTGGTGGCGGCCGTTGCCGTCTTTGGGGCGGTCAGCCAGGCTGCCGCTTACTTTGAAAAGGGCAACCTCATTCGCGTCGTGTACAGTTCCGATGGAACCAAGGAAGTGGCTACGGACCTTGGGGCCTACGATTCCACAACCCTGGCTTCCGCGACGAACGTCACCACCGGCGATCTGACGAGCCTTCTGTCCTATTTCTCCTCGGGAACCACCCTCAGCGATCTTTATGTCGCTTACTATATCAGCGACCTGAAATCGGGCAGCAACTCCGACGGCACGGGCATCTACACGAGCGGCGTCAACGACGCCCAGACCAACAAGGGGACGATGGCGGCCTCGTTCACCAGCGCCGGCACGAACATAACCAACTACTATAGCACCCTGGTCGGCTCCAGCAGCGAAGTTGTGAGCGGCACGGTGGTCGCCGATTCATCGTACGCCCTTTCCTACTATAATCAAATGACTCTCGCCGGGACCGCGCCGGGCACGTTCAATCAGTTCATCAAGGATGGAAGCGGGGAAACTCAGCTTGGCTCCGGTTCCGCGGACTATGTCGATATGTACCTCTTCTACTACTCCAAGCCGACCAGCAGCGGCTCTGGCACGCTTGTCGCCACCATTCGCACTTATATCACCAGCGATGGCGCGCTGTACACGGTCATCAATCCCCAGGCTGTTCCGATTCCGGGCGCTGTGTGGCTTCTTGGCTCCGGCCTGCTTGGCCTGATGGGCGTTCGCCGGAAGATTTCCTAGTTTTCGACTTGGTCGATCAAAATACGCAAAAACTGGCAATAAAACATCCAATAGCAAGATGCCAAAAAAGGAAAATATCGCCATGAATATAAGAAGAGTCCTGACCTCGGCAGTAATCGGCCTGGGCGCCGTGGCTGTCGCCGGCGCCGCCTCCGCGGCCACTTACAATATCAACCTCTATGGCGCTTCCGCTGAGTACCTTTACTGGAACGACGCCGCCGACAACTTCCTGACCAGCAAGGGTTGCACCAACGTGGCGCAAGCCTCCTACGATAGCAAAAACGGCATCACGAAGGGCTCCTGCGGCAGCGATACGGTTTACATCCGCTACACCTCGAAAGCTTCCTATGACGGCATCTACGCCGTGAAGAACGAGTGGGACCCCA
Source organism: uncultured Syntrophobacteraceae bacterium (assembly GCA_937958025.1). GTDB lineage: Bacteria > Desulfobacterota > Syntrophobacteria > Syntrophobacterales > Syntrophobacteraceae > CALFXO01. Next base: position 37,423 of record CALFXO010000177.1, on the reverse strand, counting down.
ACGAAACGTCGCATCAGTGCACCAGCGCCTCTCAGCGCAAGCTGGTGGATGAAACCTCCTGCACCTGGGGCGGAAGCTGCACGGCGCTGAAGTGCCAGGACGTTACGCTTGGCGCCTCCGATGTCGCCGGTGAAAGCTTTCTGCAGTCTTCTTATGGTGCGCTCAGCACGACGGACAGCACTTGGACCGAGAGGAGCTTCAGCGGCATCGACACCTCTTCGCTGGTCAACTATCAGCCCTTGGTCGTGCCTTTCGCTTTCTATGTGAACAGTGCCGTAACGAGAAACGACGCAGTGCTTACGAACGTTCCCCGGATCATGGCTGTTCTCATCTATTCCGGCCAGGTCTATAGCTGGAGCGACTTCGGCGACGAATTCGACGACAAGACGATCGTGAGATGCCTCCGTCACGCCGGTTCCGGAACGCACGCCACTCTTGACCTTGCGGTTATGCACAACTCGTGGGGCGGGTCCTTGTTGCAGGAAGACTATGATGGCGCGACCTTCTTCAACGATGGTTCTTCCGACATGATGAAGTGCATTAACGCCAATGGCGGTTACAGCACGGATGATGGCGGCGCCATCGGATATGCCGACGCCGACCAGAGCCTGAGCTCCTACACCAACGTCAGGCAGACCAAGTACAACGGGGAAGCCGCCACGAAGTACAACATCGTGAATGGCCTCTACGATTTCTGGTCTGCGCAGTGGCTTTTCGCCCAGTCGGGCGAGGTCAACTCCTGGGTGACCGCTCTGACCACCTATGCGACGAAGGCCGCCAACGTCCCCTCCACGAAGTCTACTTACTGGGCCGCCGCGGAAGAGATGAAGGTGGAGAAGACTCCTTCCGACAGCAGCTACCCCTCCGTGAAATAAGGGGCTAGTCCGGCACGGCTGGAGTTGATTGAATTTACATGCCGATCATCGAGGGTTGGGGGCTTCCAAAAGGCAGCCCCTGGCCCGAGAGGCTTGGGGCTCTTCGGAGCCCCTCGTTTTGTTTTGCGCGCAGTGACGAGAAATCTGTAAAACCTTCGCTGCCCGCCTCTATTTTAGAGAGGGCGATTTCCGAAGGGGATGGCTTTGCGCGGCGAAAAGCCGCCTGGGCGTGGGCCGATTGAATGAATTCTTCTCTGGAGTTGCTTGAAGATGCGCCGTTTTTTTGCGTGTTTGGGGATTTTCCTTTTGTCAGCTCTTTTCCTTGCGGGCGGAGTCTCTCCTCTGATGGCCGCCGGTGATTCAATGGATTCTGCCGTGTTCAAGGATGGCGACGCCATCCAGATGAAGTTCACATGCCGCGACAAAGACGGGCTTGTGACGGCGACCACGGAGAAGTCGATAACGGATGATCCGTCGATTAAGAAGTCGAGCATTTTCTTCCCCAAGAAGGGCGATGCACCTGTAATCTCCGAGGCCGGAAAGAAGAACCGGGATGTGGTCGCGGCGGGCCATGGGGGCTACGAGAGTGAAATCATATACCAGCTCGCGCGGATGGTTGTCGGGAAGCGTCCAGGCGAAATCAGGAAAGTGACGCTGAAGGACGAGTTCGTTGGCGACGCTCCGGAGCAGGAGCGCCTTGTCACCTTGGCTCTTGTGCGCGTGCGGACCAAGGAAGTGCGGATGACCCGCAAGGACTATCTGGACCGGAAGCGGGTGGACCCGAAGGTCGGGGTGCATTATGCGGACGATTCATATTATAGCGGGGCGGTGAGCGCCGTTACGGACAGCGAGGTTGTGATTTCATTTGCCCCGAAATACGGGAGCGAGGTGGAGACGCCTTTCGGCAAGGGGATCATTGTCGACGCGGGGGACAAATGGGAAACGCGCATCCAGGCCAAGGTCGGGCAGTTGGTGCGGACTGGCTCCATGGTTGGAATAATAATCGAGGTGGGGGACAAGAACTTCGTGGTCGATTATGGGCGCCCCCTGGCCGGACAATCAATTGACTGCGACGTGGATGTGCAGGCCGCTGGCGAGGCCCCGAAGCAGGCCCCAAAGCCATAATTGGATTGCCCGCGGCGCTCGCGCGGCGGGGGCCTTGAATTTCCAGGAAGGCGAGGGCGCCTCGCTTTCCCGCCGGTTTTTTCTCTGACTAGCGCCGAAGCTGAAGCGTGGTGTTGCATCTGTTCAGGAGTTCCTTGATGTCTGTTGGTCGCGTCGGTAGGCTTACTGCTGCTTTCTTGCTATTAGTGAATCTTTCCTCATTGTCTCTTGCAGCCGAGATCCCTGGCCTTAGCGGGAGTTCCGGCTTGTCCCGCAGCGTTTCCTCCACTGCCTTGCCGGTTCTTCTCGATGGCGGGACGGTCAGCGGGGTCGCCGGAATGACGCGAACTTCCAACAGCCTTGACATTCAACAGAACTCCTCGAGCGCGGTGATCGACTGGTCATCGTTCGATATCGGCGAGAAAGCTTCTGTCACCTTCGATCAGCAGGGCAACAGCAGTTGGTCTGTCTTGAACCGCATATACGATTCCAAACCGAGTCAGATCCTCGGGAAACTCACCGCCGATGGCAAGGTCTATCTGGTCAATAGGAACGGCATCCTATTCGGAGCCGATTCGCAGGTCAATGTACATTCGCTTGTCGCGTCCTCTCTAAATATCACCGAAGAGAATTTCAAAAACGGCTTGCTTACCTTTGAAAAGGACGTGGACTCGCCGGGAGCCGTGGAAAACGAGGGCGTAATCGCCACGAAAACAGGTGGATCGGTGTATCTTATCGCCCCTTCGGTGAGCAATAGCGGCAAGATCACTGCTTACGCGGGTCAGGTTGGGCTTGTCGGGGCCAGTTCGGTGACGATAACGACGGATGCAAATGCGAGCAGCACGCGATCGGCCCTCGTTGTGAATATAGCTGATGAGGCGTCGGCAGGGGAAGCGACCAACCAGAAGAGCGGCTCCATTATCACGGACAGCGGCCTGGCGGGGCTTTATGGGAAGAACGTGACGCAAAACGGGCTTATCCGGGCAACCTCGACCGCGCAGCAGAAGGGCATGATCGAGTTGCAAGCGTCCGGAACGGTCGCGACCGGCGAGGGGAGCGTGACGGAGTGCCCGGTTGACGACTCGACAGAGGAGTACGATCAATCTTACGACGTAGACCCCGATTCAACAAGCTCAGGAGTTCACCTGGAAGGGCTCACCGGGATCTCCGACGGGTTGGCGAACGCGATCTATCATTATGGGAGCATATACGCCCCATCGGGACTGGTGGAGCTTTTGGCGGTAAGTCGGGTGTATCTCGCCGATAGCAGCTCTATTGACGTCAGCGGGTTGTGGGTCGAAAAATCCGCTGAGAGCAGACTTGTAGAGGCGACGCTCAACAGCGTGGAGTTGCGTGATGACTATGACCAGAAGGAGGGCGTGCTCCAGGGCGAGACGGTCCTGGTCGATAAAGTCTCCGGCTCCTCTATCGGGGACGTTTCCGGCTACATCACGAGCGTAAAAAAGACCACGCGGGAAATGGCCTCGAACGGCGGGAGCGTGACAATATCCGCGTCGGACGGGGACGTCATTGTCAAAAGCGGAGCATATATCGGTTTCGCTGGAGGGGGGACTCTGTATGAGGACGGATTCGCCGATTCGACAATGCTCATCGCGGGAAACAAAGTCTACAATATCAGCGACGCTCCCGAAGGCTTGACATATGACAGCATCATAGACGGCAACCACGCATCGTACACCGAGTCGTACGAGCGCTTCGGGGTCGAAAAGGAATACTATGGCCTCTACTACGGCGGCGCGAACGCTATCAGGAATTACTCGGGAGGGTGCACGGAAGGGGCGGACGCGGGGACCCTTTCGCTCAGCGCCAGCGTGGTCGTCATCGACGGGGTTCTGAATGGCTCCGTAGTGCAGGGATATTATCAGACGGAGGACGACCCCGACGAAAGCGATGACAATGACGTCACGACTGCCATGGGGCTTAAGACTCCAACGGCGGGTTCGCTGATTCTCGGAACAGAGGACGTCCCATTGAACGATGTGATCCTGTCCGGCAGTGGGACCGTGTTGGCGGGCGATTTCGGGGCGGAAGACGTTCTCTCGCTTCCCTCCACGTACACCGACAGTACGGGGGCCTCGCTGACGACCTCCGTCATTTCCACAAACACGCTGAACAACGCTGGACTTGGGAGCCTCTACATCGTTTCCTCCACGAGGGTCAAGACGGAGGAGGATGCGGACCTGACGCTGGCTGCCGGTGGAACGCTGGAAGTGCGGGCCCGTCGCATCGAGCACGAGGGCGGCATTACCGTTCCCTCGGGAACGGTCAATCTGTATCTGGTGCAAAATAGAACCTCATCCACCTGGACGGGCGCGGACATCGATTATGTGGATTTGCAGGAGCGGATCTATTTAGGCTCGGGCAGCGTAATTTCCGTTGCGGGTGAGACCGTTGACCGTACGCTGGTGAGTTCCGAGAGAGAGAAGGTCGTGTCCAACTCCAGCGTGAACGGCGGAAGCATTATCCTGAAAGATCAGAACCCCGGCGGAGGATCGGCGTCTACGGCGGAGGGCGTCTTCGTGGCGTCGGGCGCCGTGCTGGATGTCAGCGGTGGCTACGTTATCGACAAGGATGGTTCGATTTCAGGGGGCGACGCAGGGGACGTCACGATGCAGGGAAAGACCGTGGCCCTCGACGGCGACTTGCGAGGATACTCGCTCTCCGGCAACGATGGCGGGACGATCACGGTCTATGCCAAGAGCGTGACGGTGACGTCTTCAGGACGCACATTGCCGTCCGGCTTCGGCGCGGATTCCGTCCTGCCCTCGGACTATGCAACAGGCCTGGTCATTGCGGGAAGCCAGTTCGATGCGACGGGCTTCAGCAACGTCAACCTCTACAGCCACGATGACCTGACCGTCGAGGAAGGGGTGAGCCTGTCCACTTCGCGGGCTAAGTTGGCGACGCCTACGCCGGGCGGCGGCGTGGTTAAGAACCTGAATGGCGCGGTCGAAAGCGCTTATTCAGGCAATGTCGTGAAAGTGAATGACGAGGCGGCGGGGTCGTCGGGGCTGGGGCTTTATGCCGGAGTCACATTCCTTGACGCCGATGAAGATGTGTCCAACAGCGACGCAGCGCTCACCATCGCCTCTGGGGCTCGGCTGACCGCGGGGCTGGGCGGGTCCATCACCATGGCCGCCCCCTCGGTGACTGTATCTGGCGCGCTCACCGCCCTGGGTGGAGATGTAACTGTAACGGCCAAGAACAACGATCTGGTTCTCACCGGGGAAAGCAGCATCGACGTGTCGGGCTACGCCAAACTCTCCGATGCGTCGACCGTGAAGGGGCTCGCCACGGAATACGAGGCTGTGGACGCAGGCGATATTGTCCTGGAAGCGACGGCTGGGAGCCTCTCGATCATGTCCGGAGCGGCGCTCGATGCGTCGGGGTCTTCCTCGGTTGAAAAATACGTCCTGAATGACGATGGGACCATTGGATCGGAGGAAACCGCCGGGGCGGCGGGAAGCATCACCCTAGGGTATTACAAGTCTCTCGACCTTGCTGGGGAACTTACGGCGAAGGCTCGACTGGACGGCATCAGCGGTGGGGACCTCACCCTCGTGAACTATGATCCCACTGGAGAACTGGCGTTGTCGTCCTCGCGGATAAACGGTTTTCTCGGGGGAGGCTTCGATAACCTGACGTTCGAGAGCTATAACCGGCTCACTTTCACCGATGACGTGAGCGCGTCGGTGGGAGAGAAGCTAACGCTGGACGCCGCCGTCATAGATGTCGCCGGCCATACGGTGAATCTGGAATCTCCCTGGATTGTCATGCAGTATTCGCTTTCCGGAAGCTCCTCGTATGAAGCCCCGGCGGACAGGGACGTCGAGGAAGGAGACGGGGCGCTCATGCTCTCGGCCGGCTACCTGGAAATATCTGGCGGCGTCGCGCTCTCCGGCGCCCAGTCAGTGACGCTCAAGGCGTCGCGCGACGTCATGCTTTCCGACCTGGCCTACACGGATGGCTATGTGGGTGAACTGAACGTGTCCGCAGCCAATGTGAAAAGCCTTGTACTGCAAGCGGACCGCATCTACCCGACGACGGCGTCGGACTTCACGATCGCGTCGTCTGGGAGCGTGTACATCCTGTCCAACGGGAACGCCTCGGTCAGCGGCGACATTTATTCAGCCGGAGGATCGATTACCATCACCGCCGAGAACATCGAACAGGCGGGCTATCTTGCGGCTCCCCTCGGCTCCATCACGCTGGACGCGACGGGCAGGCTCTACCTCGCCAGCGGGAGCGTCACCAGCACGAAGGGGACGGTCGCGGTCAATTACGGCGAGATCGATGAGAACACCCTCGTTTGGAAAACCCTAGACAAGTCGAAGGCGTCGGATTCCTACCTGGATGTTGAGGATGTTCCGGAAAAGTCCATCACGCTGGAAGGCGCGGAAGTGGTGACCCGCGAAGGCGCGACGGTGGATGTATCGGGCGGCGGTTCGATTTACGCCTATCTTTTCCAGTCTGGAACGGAGGGAACGAGCGATCCGTTGTCTGTTTCAAACCGTTATGTCATCGTCCCGAGCGGATCTGTGTCGATCCCCGGGACGTCCGTTTACCTGAGTGGAGTGGATGGCCTTGCGGAAGGGGAGTACACGCTGCTGTCCAAAGAGTATGCCTTCCTCCCGGGCGCAATTGTCGTGACCGATCTTGGAGAGACCAGCGGGAAGAGAGGCTATGCGCTTTCGGATGAAGGATGGACGCTCACCACGGGATATTACACCAGCGGACTCTCTGGCTATAAAGAGTCTTCCACTCATCTTTTTTCCGTGGCCTCGGCGTCGGACGTGCTGGCGCGGGGGAATTTCGAGTTCGACAGCATGACGGCGGGCGATGCGGGTGAACTGACCATCGCGGGAAATACCACCATACTCGACGGGTCCTTCCTTGGATCGGCCCTCAGCGGTTACAGCGGCGGAGTGGTGACCTTCGTGGGCGACGACGTCGTCATAGGGGATTCCTCCACGACGCTTTCAGACTCCTTCGGATTTGAAGACGCTATACCCGATGCGTATAGCGGCAAGCTCTATTTTTCCTCTGCATTGTTTACGGACGGCGGCTACCGCAAGATAACCGTTGGAGACGATGGAACGCTCACCATAACCATGGAGCCGGGCGGTTCCGTGGAAGCCGGTGAAGTCACTCTATCCGCTTTGAATGCGATAACCTTGCAGGAAGGGGCCAGCGTGTATGGCAGCGGCGAGGAGGGCGTCGTGAATCTCGAGAGTCTGACAGGGACCGTGAGCATTCTATCCGGCGCCGTGGTGCACGCCGCGACCGAGGTCAACATATATGCAAATGCCATCGATTACTCGGGTGAGATCAAGATCGACAATGGCGCTCTGAACCTTATTGGAAACAAAGTTTACGTGGCTCCCTCCGGCTATTCGGGGGATGCGAGCGATGGGCTCTACATAACGGACGCGCTTTGGAGCAAGTTTAGCCATATTAGCAATATTGGACTCGTCAGTTATTCGGATCTGGTGTTCTTGGGGGATGTGACGCTGAGCGCGGGGTCCGAGCTGACTATTGACGCCCTGCGGCTCCTGGGGACCAACGATGCGAACGTGACCCTTGCATCGGAGACCGTGAACATCAAGAACACGAGCAGTGCGTCGACCCTGGACTCTGATCAGGGTTCGGGCTCCCTTACGGTGACCGCGTCTAATGTGAACCTCGGGACCGGAGATATTTTTATAGATGGGTTTGGGGCAGTCAATATATACAGTGCCGGAGATCTGTCGGTTATTGGCTCCGGCTCTCTGACCGCCGAAAGCAACCTGACCCTGTCGGCTGCGAGGATCACCGCCTCTCTCTATGCGAGCGAGCCGGACGAGGACGACAACGTCACGTATGAGGCCGCCGACTTCAAGATCCTGGCGGGCGCTCACAACGCCTCCACTGGAACGTACGATGTAGTCATTCAGGGAAGCGGCGGCTCCGCCGGCGGCGCCGTCACCCTGGGGGGCTCGCTTGAGGTGCTTGGCAACACCATTGCGATGAGCGACTCGGCCCTGATCGAAGTCCAGTCCGGCAAGGTTCAGCTGAGCGCCTCCAATGGCATCCATCTTGAGAGCGGGACCATCCTTGGACAGGGGAGCGCCTATTCCGGCGGCAGCTCGATCATCGTGGACGCCGGAAGCGGCAATCTAGTGATGGATTCGGGCTTCACGATCAATGTGGACGCAGGTGCGCAGGGCGACGCTGGATCGGTGGCTATCCTGGCGAGCAGCGGGAGCGTCGCGCTGAACGGCGCGCTCTCCGGGAAGAAGTATGATTCCACGGGAAATGGCGGTTCGTTTTCCCTCGATGTCGATACGCTCGACTCTTTCTCCACCATCAACTCACGGCTCGCTTCGGGGGGCTTTGATTATATGATCGACGTCCTGGCGCATAGCGGCGATATAACCGTGGGAAGCTCCGATGTGGTCACCGCGCGGCAGGTCAAGCTAACCGCTGAAACGGGCTCCATCACCGTGGCGGGCGTCATTGACGCGGATATCGCCTCGGACGGCGGTTCTGTCGGATTGTACGCCGAAAACGACGTAAGCCTCCAGTCTGGCTCGAAAGTATACGCCCGTGGGGCGGACGACGGAGCGGATGGCGGCAGTGTCCTTATAAATGCCCAGACGGGATATATCGATTTTGAAAATGGCGCGTTAATAGACGTCTCCGGCAATGGCGGCGACGGCGGGACCGTGCATTTCCGAGCGCTTAGAACCTCGGACGGCTCGGGGGGGCGGTTCAGCCTGAATGGCGAGATTAGAGGAAATGAGGATGCGACCGTGATCGCGGAGGCGTTCAAGGTGTATTCCGCTTCCAAGGTCACGATCGCCGCCTCGTGGAACTCGGATATCAATACATGGGTTGCGACTCTCTCCAACGCCGGCTCCCCAGCAAGCTTCTTCTCCGGCCTGACGCTGACGGGACTCGATGCATCGCAGGCGCACCTGCGCCCCGGCGTCGAAGTTGCGAGCAGTGGAGACCTTACGGTGAGTTCGGCGATAGACCTCACGGATTACAGGTATGACGTCCTGGGCTCCAGCGAACCCGGAATCCTCACCCTGAGAGCCGCGGATGACCTTGCCATAAGCAAGAACCTTGTCGACCATCCCTCCAGCTACAGCGGCGAATCGCGGCTTTCGGGCGTTCAGGAAAGCACTTGGGCCTTCAACCTCATTGCTGGCGGCGACCTTACGCTGGCTTCCGGGGTGGTCGTTTACACGGATGACGCCCCGATATATTTCGAGACTGGCGGCGACGCAACGATTGGGGTGGTTTCGGCTACAAACACGGCTTACAATTATATGGTCTCCAATAGCGTCCCTTACAGCATCGGAACGTTCTATGGCTCGATAACCGGAGACGTGGGCGGGGACCTCGTGTTGAATGGCGGGGTGATACAAACCGCCGTGGGTGATATCGATCTGGATGTGGGCGGAGACGTCGAATTGAACAAATCCGGCAATTTCAGGGGCGCCATACGCACCACGGGCCGTGCCCCGGACGGTTCGACCCAGGCGACGGTGCGTTACTATTGGAATTACGCTGATGGCGGAGACGTCTTCATGAACGTGGGGGGCTCTGTCCTGGGCGGCGTGAATGCGGACGCATGGGATTATTCGACCAGCTCCTACTACTATGCGAACTACGGTCAGGGCGGTTCCAAGGACGTTGCGCAGGGGATTGTCACCATGGCGGGAGGAAACGTAACCGTCAAGACCGGCGGGGATTTTGTCGCTCAGGCCGGGACCTTCGGTGAAGGGAATCTTGAAATCCTCTCCGGCGGCGATGTTGATGGGCTTTTCCTCGTGCGGAACGGGACCGGACTCATTTCCTCGCTGGGAAGCTTCGGCCAGACTATCGGCACGGCGACGGCCAGCGCCGATGCGCCTATAGAGATGTTCGATGCGCAGGTGACGCTGTTCGCCCAGGGCAACATAGAACTGGGAACGGTCTTGAATCCCTATCTGGCGCTGGAGGATACGCTGCTTTATTCCGAAGACGGCTCCGTCACGCTGATGGCGCTCCTCGGAGACGTGTCCCTGGCGGGGACGCAATCCTACCTGACCGAAACCAGTTATAAGGGATACGCGGTGCGCCTGTTGCCTCCAACGGTCAGCATCACGGCGGGGGATGACATTCTTTTCGGGAACAGCTTCGCGCTGGCGCCTTCCGAGACCGGACAGCTGAGCCTTGTCGCGGGTGGGGATATCGATGGAGAATATGAAGATTCGTCGGGCAACTCCGTCAATGCGACGCTTTATTTTCTGGATCTCGATCCATCCGATGTATACGGCGTGAAACTGACTTCCAGCGACGTCTACGATTTGTTCAAGGATACGGCCGCCTCTTCGAGCATGATCCACGCCGATGACGATAACCCGATCGTCATCGCGGCTGGAGAAGACGTCGGCCATCTGAATCTTCGGTTCTCCAAGTCTGCCGAGATTACGGCGGGGCGGGATATTTACCAGATCTCCTACATCGGACAAAACCTTAATTCCGACGACGTCACGTCGCTCATCGCCGGAAGGGACATTACCGACCTCATCACCGTCGATATGGCCACTTTGTCCGATGACGCTACAGAAGAGGAAATCAGCGACGCTTATGACACCTATAATAGAGCGAGGCTGGCGACAGGCATCCAGGTCGGCGGCCCGGGCTATTTGGTGGTCGCCGCGGCAAACTCGATCGATCTTGGATCGTCGCTTGGCATTAGGACCATTGGCAACCAGAATCTGGATGCGCTCGGGAATGTCGGAAGCTCCCTGGTTGTCATGGCGGGTTATAATATGGACAAGACCCCCGAGGAAATCGTTGGGTTCTTCGACGCCCTGCGCGAAGTGGGCGTGGAATACAGCGAACTCCAGGCGGACGGGGACGCCTCCGGGGCCCTGGCGTTGGTCGAGGAGGCCCGTCAATCCCTCGTTTATCCCTTCCTCGGCGACGCCACCGGAGAAGGAAACGTCGATATGATCAAGTCGGAAATAACGACGATTCTAGGCGGCGATATCAGCATTATCGCCGCTAACGACGTCAATGTAGGATACACCACGCTTGCGACGAGTTCCGGCAACGATGAGGCCGGCACCGGAATCAACACTCGCTACGGTGGCGCGATCAATATTTTTGCGGAGAACGACGTCAACGTCAACGAGTCCCGTGTGATGACCTGGTTTGGTGGGGATATCACCGCCTGGAGCGACGTGGGGGATATCAACGCGGGCAGGGGGTCGAAGACGGCTGTCAACATGAGCAAGCCTCACAAGGAAGCCATTCCAGACACGAATCCGGTGCAGTACAAGTACGTCATCACGCCGGTGGCGGCAGGCAGTGGCATGCGCACGCTGACCTATGACCCCGATGGCGCTTCCGGCGAGGAGAATGCTCCCACGGCGGGCGATATCTACCTCTTTGCCCCCTCGGGCGTCATCGACGCGGGAGAAGCGGGAATTTCCGGCAACAAGATTATCCTGGGAGCGACCGAGGTGCTCAACGCGCAGAACATCAACTTCTCCGTCGCTTCGGTGGGCGTGCCCACTACATCCGATACGAGCGTCGGGATCGGGTCTGTCACGGGGGTGAGCAATCTGGTGGAGCAGAATAAGATGATCGACCAGGCATCCGGCATGGCCTCGGCCAGGGAGCAGCTTGAAAAGGATTCGGGCCTGGTGGATAAAGTCATCTCCTGGTTGGATGTTAAGGTGACAGGCTTCTACATGGATGCCGGAGCGGCGGATTCCGGCTCCGAGGACGATTCCAAGAAGGAGCAGTAGACGGGAATCGGCGTAGGCGGCGGCGTCCTCCTCTGTCGCCCGCTCGGGCTTGCGCGTCCGGCTTCTGTCTCGCAGGCGGTGACGTCGGCGTTGAGAGGCATTACGAAGGTCCGTTCCATTTTCATCTTGCGCTCGCAAGAGTCTGTTCGTCTGTTTCCTCGGGCGATTCATGCCATTTGCCGTAGCTGTCTGAAATTGATATATACGGAGAAGGCGCCGCGAAGTCATCCGCATTGGGGGGCGTTCTGTATGGAATATTCAAAATATTCCTAAAGTTCCGCTTCGCGGGAGCCGATGATTAGGGCAAGAGCAACGGAAAAAGGTCGAGGTGTAATGCGGATGCTTCAATATTTACGATGCGAGAACAGGCTTGGACCGTTTCATATGTCACGAAAGGAGATGCCAAAATGACTCCCAGAGGTTACGCCGCCTATCAAGCGGCAGCGGTGACGAGCATGCAGAGCAAGGAAAAACTCCTGCTGATGGCATATGACGGCGCGATCCGGTTTGTGGATAAGGCCCAGGAAGGCATTCGGTTAAAGAGCCCCAAGATAAAGGGTGAGGCGGTTTCAAAGCTCCTGGCCATTATAACGGAGTTGGACTGCGCTTTGGATCGTACGACGGGCGGCGAAGTAGCGAATAATTTGGGAGCGCTCTATCAATGGATCATGGGAAGAGTTACGGAGGCGAATCTTCGGAGCAACATACAGGCGCTTGAGGAAGTTCGCGGCGTACTGGTGACGATCCGCGAGGGGTTCGAGGGGGCGATCAAGCAGCAACATCCGGAACCGTCTCCTGTGATCGATGCACAGGAAGGGAAGACGACGGTGGGAGGTTTGAGCTTTGCAGTCTGAGAGGCTTCTTACGCTGTATGCGCGGCTCCGCGAGGTCAATTCCAAGGTTAGGGCGGCGGTCTGCTCCGGAAGCATGGATGAGCTTCGTGCGTTGCTGCACGAGCACCGTACAGTGGCAAAAAAGATACGCCGGCAGGGGATCAGCCGCGATCCGGCCCTTCTAGGCATGGTGGCGGAAGTCCGCGGCGAAGTCGTGGAGGTGCTGGAAATGCTTCGGCAGAAGCGGGATCAAACCTTGGAGGCTAAGGGAGAAACCGCTCAAAGAAAAAAACAGGCGGCGGCATACATGGCGATAGAGAAAATCGCCCGCTTTCCAAAACGGTGATCCACGGTCCAGGCCGGCGCTTTCCACGGGTGGAGTGCGGGTTGGACCTGGATGGCTCAACGAGTCTTGCCCCCCTGGCGAAAAACTTCCTTGTCCTCTCCTATTATCCGACCTGTAGCAATGTAATGTCCCAAATGCAATAGAACGACGCTCTACTTTATTAGCTTCCGTGTGGCCTTAGCTTTCCAATCACGACTGTCCGGTGACGGCGCCGTCGCTTGACAGAATTCGATCGTTTCCTTAGGATGGAAGAATCCTGTTGCCAACCGCTTCCGTTGCACGGTGCGGGAGGGCTTGTTGTTCTCTTTTTCCGAAATGGCGGCATGAGCGAAAAGCGGCGGACCAAATCGTATGTCTGAACGACGTGCACGGGTGGACCAGTTGCAGGTGGGCGTGTTTATCCGGCTCGAGCTGAAATGGTATGAGCACCCGTTCACCCTGAGCAGCTTCAAGATCAAGAGCGATGACCAGATACGAACGCTGCGGGAGTTGGGTCTCAGGGATGTGATCTACGTGCCGGAGAAGAGCGACCGGCAGCCGCTCGCCAAGAAGCCGGAGGCGGAGCCGCCCCCAGTTGTCCCACCGCGCAGGGACCCCGAACTCGAGAGGCTCCAGACGCTCAAGAAGGAGCGCATCGTTCGCCTGAAGGAGCGCAACAAGCGAATCCAAAGGTGCGAAAAGCAGTATGAAAAAAACTGCGCTGGCCTCAAGAGCGTCATGCAGAATTTGGCGTCCGGGTCGGAAGAGGCGCTCGCCGCGGCCGACAGCCTTGTCCAGAATATGGTGGACACGCTTCTTTCCGAAAAGGAGGTCATCGTCCACCTGCTCAACGTGAAGGCCAAGGACGAGGGTGTCTATCACCATGTGATGAACGTCTCTATCCTGGCGATGCTGCTCGGCAAGGAACGTCGCCTGGACGCCTCTACGATGCGTTGGCTGGGATTGGGCGCGCTCTTTCATGACATAGGGAAGGTGAGGATACCGAAGAAAATCCTCTACAAGAAGCCGCCGCTCACGACGGCGGAGCGCAAGCTGATCGAACTCCATCCGGTGTATGGGGAAGAACTGCTGGGACGCAGGGAGGATTTTCCGAAAGAAGCTCTGGAGGTGGTTCGCCAGCACCACGAAACCAACGACGGGAAAGGGTATCCTGATGGCTTGAAGGCCGATCGAATATCCCTCCCTGCAAAGATCACGTCCATAGCGGACATATACGATAATTACTGTAATCCCATCGACCCGGCGGAAGCGATGACGCCGCATGAGGCTCTTTCTTACATGTTCGCCCGCATGCAGAGCCGGCTGGACGTGCAGTTGCTGGCGCTCTTTATCAAGAGCATGGGAATCTACCCTCCGGGCACCGTCGTGCAACTCTCCAATGACGCCCTGGGAATCGTCGCCTCGCTCAATACGAAAAACCAGATGAAGCCCAACGTCCTCATCTACGATCCCCATGTCCCACGGAACGAAGCCATCATTCTCGATATGGAGGAGGACGCCGATATCGCCATCGTCAAGAGCATCCGCCCTTCGCAATTGCCTCTTGACGTGTATGCGTACCTCAACCCGAGGGCTTCGATGAGCTACTATATCGAAGCTGTGGAGCCCAGCGGGGCGGGGGCTCCATCCTGAAGCCCTTGCCTACCCGAGGGCTTCCACGAGATCGACGGCTCCGGAGACGCCTTCGGGCATAACGAGGTGTTTGCGGACTTCGTCGGAGTCCATGCTCCACTGGCACCCTGTTCTCGTGAACATATTGAAGAGAAGAGGGCTTCGCACGTGAAAGCGTATAAGGCCTTTCTCCCGCGCAATCGACACCATGTTGAGGATCAGAACGTCCTCGTCGGCCCGTAGGCCGAGAACTTCCTTTTTTGCGGGAGGAATGTCATATTTTACGCCAAAAACTTCCGGGGGGCAGGTGATGAAAGCCAGTCCCGGGTCGTCCACGGCCTGAAGCCAGTGAAATGGTCCTTCCTTGTGCTCCATCAATATGTAGCGCTTGAGATCCTCGAAGGCGGGGAGGCCCCAGGTAAAATGAATGAACTTGCTCTCATCTACATCCAGGAGGCCAAAACGGGTGGTCTCGATCTGCATATTTCTCCCATCGCTTGCGGGCGCCGTTCGGAGAAGCGCTCTTCCCTTCCCGGCGTCTTGAAAAACATCGCTCTGGAGCATGCTCGGCCCGCTACTTGACGGGGCCGGGAGTTCCTCTGTCCTTTTCCTTGGAAAAGAGATCCATGATGCTATCCAGGTCGCCCGCCTCCATGACGGCAGCCATCCTGTTGTCCGACTGGATCTTCTTGTACACTTCCTCACGGTAGACGGGTATGGCGCGGGGGCTCCGCACGCCCACACGCACCTTATTCTGCTCGATGGATGTGATGACGACTTCTATATCCTCGCCTATCCGTATCGCTTCTCCCACTTTTCTTGTAAGCACCAGCATTACCCGACCCGCCGTTTGGTTGTTGTGAGTGATGGCAATAAGCCAGTTATGAACCGCCAGGATCCGGGCATGCTATCAGATCGATTTCTTGCTGAAAAGATAATTTATTTCAAGCAGCTAGAAAACGGTCAACTTTTTCGAGCGCATCCTCGAGATCCACCATGAACCTGTCGATCATGGCGGTGCTGATCCCAAGCTCCTGGAAAGCTGCGTCCTCGTTGGACTGCAGGAAGCCGTCGATTCCCGAGCCTATGCCGAGAGCGGACACCATCCGGTTTGCCGCATAGACGATGCAGGCGACGGTTCTGTAATCCGCGGGAGCCGCCATGGGATGGTGGTGGCGGCCTATGGCGGCGACAATTTCTGGCGGAAAACGCCACTGCCGGGCGATCAGCCCTCCAAGTTGCTGATGGTCCACCCCGAGGGTCTCCCGTTCAGCGTCGATGAAACTGAGGCCTTTGTCGCGGACGAAGCCCATGAGGACTTCGTAATAGTCCTCCACGTAATTGTGGAGCACGTTCTTCCCGATGTCGTGCAGGAGCCCGGCTGTGTAAGAAATGAGGAGTTTCTTCGAGCCTATCCCCTTGGCGACCATCTCGGCGAGAAGCCCCGTCGCCACCGAGTGACGCCAGAGTTCGCCCTCGGCCAGATCGTATCCGTGCATGTCGTACTGGAAGTAGCGGGTGGCGCACGCCGCAAGGATCACTTGGACGAGCTTCTGCTGTCCGAGAACGGAAATCGCGTCCTGCAAAGACCCGATTTCGGCCGATCTACGCGCATACACCGGCGACTGGCTAAAGGCGATCACCCTTGCCGTCGTTGCAGGATCGAGCTTTATCACGGCTTCGATCTCATGGACCGGCGCTAACCGCTGCATTAGCGGCATCACTTTCCATACCACATCGGGAAAGGGTGGAAGCGATTCCGCTGCCTTTATGATCTCCTCCACCGGAAGGAGAGATGATTGTGTTGACATAAGATCCCCCCGCGTTCATTCCTCTGCAAGACGTTACAGATTCTAGGATATTACAGGATATCGAAAAGAAACATGAAAAACTTGAATACTTTTTCCGTTCCCATTATTGTTTCTGTTATCGTATCTCATGCATTATTTTGAAGTAAATAAGACAAAAATAAAACGAAGAGGATTAATCCTATCGGTGGCGGAGCAAGCTTCCAGTCAGGATTTTCGTGTATTGGGGTTGAAAGAGGGAGCGTCGCGCAAGGAGGTGAAAACCGCCTACCGCGAAATGGCGAAGCGATGGCATCCCGACCGGTTTCAGGGAAAAGCCGTTTCGGAGCAGCAACGAGCGGAAGAAATTTTTAAGGAAATATCGGGGGCGTATCGCCGCATTTCGCGTGGATGGACGTTTTCCGATAATGTCGCTGGGGGGCGCGAGGAGAAGAAATCAGAGGAATCCTCCTCGGCCGAGGAACGCGCGGCCAGCGAAGAGCCTACCGGAGAGCGCCAGGGAGAGCCTGGGCCCTCTCAAGAGGAAGCGGCTCCTTCCGAGGAGCACCCCCGCCGTGAGGCGCAAGCTCGGTTTCAGGGACTTCAGAAGTCGCTCCAGAGTCTCAGGGTTTTTATAGAAAAACGCCGGAACCTGCTGGGCGCGGCATTGATGCTCTTGCTCCTCATTATTGCCTTGCTGCCGCTTTTCAAAACAACCACCACGCATCTGCCGACCGGTGCGGAGCCCGCGCGCCATGCCGCCCCATCGGTCATTGTGAGCGGCCCCGAGGGGACGCCTTCCGAGGAGGACGAAAGCCCTCGGAGCGAGGGCGAGAACGCTCCCGCGGCGCCCAGGACGATTTCTACCCCGCCTCCCAGTGCGGGATGGGTGGAGAAGGATTACAATGCAGGCGCCGCCTATTTCACCATGGGATCCACTCAGGCGGCGGTGGTTCGGGTGCAGGGCGCTCCAACGAGAGTGCGCGGTCAGGTGTGGGTGTACGGACTTTCCGAGGTTCAGTTTAGGGATGGGCGCGTCGTGCGGTACGATAATTTTGACGGCAATCTCAAGGTGCGCATGGTCCCATCCGCCCCTTCCACCGGAGCCGCCGACCCGCATGAATTCTTCACTATCGGCGCCACGATGGACGAAGTCCTGGCTGTTCAGGGCTCCCCGACGCGGGCGGACTCCAGCCGGTGGGGATACGGTTTCAGCGAAGTGCGGTTCAAGGACCAGCGGGCCGTGGGGTTTGACAATTTTTTTGGGAACCTTAAAATAAAGATTCTTCCTTCGCCGAGCTATAACCCGACCGAACGGAAGGAATATTTCACGACGGGGTCGAGCCAGGACGAGGTGCTGGCGGTGCAGGGAACTCCCAGCAGCATTCAGGGCAACATGTGGTTTTACAGTCTTTCCAATATCCTCTTCCGTGACGGAAGAGTTCAGACGGTCGCCGACGCGAGCGGCGCCCTCCGCTTCATCCCCTCCGACGGCGCGGCGAAAAACAAATAATCCGAACATTGTAATTGCCAATGAGAAAGGAAGTGCCATGGGCTCAGGCGGTTTCATGGAAATGATGTATGACGGCGCGCTCGATGCGGCCGCGTTTCGATCCTACAGAGGGCTTCGGAGCGCGGAAAAAGTGGAATCGCTTGTTGATGGATTTCGGGGCCTTCTGACGAAAAACCCGCCGCTGGAAATCGAGAAGAATGAAAGGGTCCCGGAAGAGGTGCTGAAGGAGATGGGCGCCATGGGGTTTTTCGCTCTTTCTATTCCGGAGTCATACGGGGGGCTTGGGCTTTCGCTCTGGGAGTACATGGCGGTCGTAGAGAAAATGGCGGAGATGGATCTCTCGGTGGCGTTGATTTCCCTGGGGCATCTCTCCATTGGCGTAAAGGGCATAGTGTTGTATGGCGATGAATCGCAAAAGGAAAAATACCTGCGGCGCGCCGCCTCCGGAGAAACGATTTTCGCTTACGCGCTCACCGAGCCGCGAACGGGTTCGGACGCCAAGCATATCGAAACCGTCGCGACTCTCTCGGACGATGGAAAACACTATGTTCTGAACGGGCGAAAAACCTATATCACCAACGCCAATTACGCAGGCGCCATGACGGTGTTCGCACAAATGGACCCGAAGAATCCCGGTTGCATGGGGGCTTTCATCGTGGAGACGAACTGGGATGGGGTGAAGATCGGAAAAGACATGCCCAAAATGGGGCTTCGGGCTAGCTCCACGGCGGCGATCCAGTTCCAGAACGTGCTCGTTCCCAAGGAAAACCTGATCGGAAAGCCCGGAGACGGATTCAAAATCGCGGTGAGCATTTTGAGTTATGGCCGGTTGGGGCTCGGAGCGGCGTCTGTTGGCATGATGCGCCGCTCCTCGGAGGATATGCTAAAAAGAGCCGCCTCCCGCATGCAGTTCGGCGTCCCGATCGGGAGCTTCCAGCTGATCCAGGAAAAGATAGTCCGCACGAAAGTCCACGGTTTCATCAGCTCCGCCATGAATAACTTCACGGCCGGCCTCCTGGAGAGCGCCCCGGACGCGAATGTCGCGATTGAAACGTCCCATTGCAAGCTCTTCGGAACAACGCGGGCGTGGGACGCGACGTACGACGCCTTGCAGACCGCGGGCGGGTCCGGCTACATCATGTCGCAGCCCTACGAGAAAAGGACGAGGGACTGGCGCGTGACGACAATCTTTGAAGGGACCTCCGAAATCCATTCGACCTATCCCGCCCAGCTGGCGTTGCGCCGCCTGGGGAAAGAGATCGCTTCCCTGGAAGGTGGGAAAATCGGGCAGTGGAAGGCTCTTTTCAAGAAGGTAATCCAGAAGTCTTATGGGGCGCCGATGGATTTTGACGAGAAGACGCTGACTAAAGCCCTGCGTTTTGCCAAGGGAACTTCGCGCGCCATTCGCGTGATGCTGGCGGCGGGCCTCGCCCTGTACGGGAAAAAGGTTTTCGGAATGCAGTTTTTCCTGCGCAGGGTGACCACGCTCAGCTTGTATGCGTTTGGAGTTCTTGCCGCGACGGCCAAAATTGCGGCCGACCGCGCGGAAGGCGTCTCAAATCCCGAAGAGTTGCACATGCTGGAGTATTTTCTGGAAGAGGCCAGGGAGGCGAGGAAGGCGAACCGGCGCATTCTGACAAGCCGGAAAGAGAAACTGAGCGACCTCATCTATAAAGAATCGCAAAGCGCGTGAGCTGACGGAAGTCGAGGCGGCGAGCGCATTGTGCGCCGCGCCGCCCGGCGTTGTGGGCTCCGGAGCCCGTTGGGGAACTCCGGAGGCGAACGTTTCAGGGCCTGCTAGCTGATAAAGCCAAGCAGGTTCATTGCGAGGATGACCAAACCCGCGACGGCCACGCGCTTCACCACGATGGGGCTCACGCGCTTGGCGATCTGGGGTGCGATGAAACCGCCGATAATGGCCGCCGGGAACATGATGAGGAAAAATGTCGGGTCGAAGTTCCCGAACTGATAGTGCCTCAGGGTTCCCATGACGGTGTTGAAAAAGATGGCGAGGAGAGAGCTGCCGACGACCAGATACATCGGGAGTCCGAGGCCCACCGTCATGAGCGGCACCATGAAGGGGCCGCCGCCAAACCCGAACATCGAAGAAATTACGGCGATGAGAAACCCGCCGATGCACCCCACGAACACGTTGATCTTGAATTCCTGTCCCCAAAATTCCACTATCATGACGATAACTCCTTATTGTGCAAGCTATTTATGGCTGTATTCCATCTCCGGCGATGCTCCGCCGCAAGAAATTACGCGCCCTTCTTGGCGGCCGATTCCTCGGCTCTCTTCTTGAATTCCTTGAGGATGGCCTGCTCCTTCTTGTTCTTCTCCAGGTAGGCCGGAGTGGTTTGCCAGAACATGAGGGCGGCGAGGATGAGCAAAATCCATCCGAATACGAACTTGTACTGGCTCAGGGTTATCAGCTCCGTTAGCTTCGGTCCGATGAAGCCGCCGACCACCATGGCGAGGCCGATGGTGACGCCGAGCTTCCAGTTGATGAACTTGATCTTGGAGTAGTTGTAAATGCCGCTGCCCTGCGAGAAGAGCACCGTGGGCATGACCGTTCCCGCGACGATAGTGTGAGGAAGCGGCCAGATGGAAACGAGGAGCGGATTCAGGATGAAGCCGCCGCCCGCGCCCATCAGAACTCCGAAGATGGAGATGGCGAGCGTAAGAAGGAACGGACCGATCACGTTGATGGAAGTCCCGGCGTTATGGAGATAAATCATCGGAAAGCCAACGTTGTTTTCGACGCTGAGCGCGGGGCTCTTGGCGTTTTTGTCTGTTGCTGCGACAATGCTGTATTTGCCGGGGGCCGCGCCCTTGGCGATGGTCACTTTCGCGGTGTAGGTTCCGTCAGGCTTCACTTCGACCGTCGGAGCGAACACCTTGCCGGGGCTCCTGAAACGGGCCTTGACCAACTGCATGGAGCGCTTCTTGTTCTCCTTGTCGTCCATCGCGGGAAGCAAGTCCCCGCGCGATCCGATGACGCTTCCGAGCAGCGTGGCCTGGTATCTGTCGATCGGGACTTTGGAGGGCGCCGAGTAGGCAACATCCGCTCCGAGGTCCTTGAGCGCCTTGGAGTAACTCCATTTGCCGCCTTCCTTCTTGATGCTCTCGAGCTTCTCTTTCTGGTCCTGTGGAACGTAAATGACGTAAGACGCCGGCATGTCGTGCGTCATGTACAGCAGATATGGGATCTTGCCGGTTTCGGGGTCTTTTTCGGAGTCGAAGCGCGACGCCCGAACGGTTTTTTCCGCCCATACCTCAATGAAGACCGGCTTCCCTGGAGGGGCTGTTCCCGTTACGGTGATAACTCCGCCATTGTCGAGGGCAGTCTTGTCGATCTGGATCGTGGGGGCCGCCGCGACCGCCGGAGGCGGCGGAGGAGGAGTGGTTTCCGCCTGGGGCGGGATGGGCGGCGGCTCATTGGGTGGAGGCGGAGGGGCCGGTTGCTCCGATGCGGCCGGAGCCGCAGGGGCGGCTCCACCGCTTTGCTGCGCGAACACCCCGTTTTGATAGAGCATGAATAACGTTGCAATAACTGCAAATCCCAATGCCAACAACTTGCGTTTCATAAAAATCCTCCCTTTAATCGATAAATGCGAAATCCATAATCGCGACCATGGAACTGCCGCAATTGGCACGCCTTGCTTCCGGACATTCGCCTGAACCTGGGAACCGCGATCCGCGACCGTCTTTCCAACTCTTTGCTCCCGAAGTGCAGAGGAAAATGCTTCTCTCCGGCGCTGCGAGTCAGCGGCAACCGCCTTTCCGGCCTTCCTGCGCCTGGTGCGAACAATCCCGAATGCCGTTTGCGCTCAACGATTCCCCAGTACGTCAGGCAATTGTTGTGCCACCCGGTGGAATCATCGCTTCTCGCCGCCATTTCTAAGATATAACAGCCTCTTGGAGTATCCTTGCGGAGAGCCGCGGCTCCATGATCGTCCACTGAGGCGAAACTTTGGGTGGATTTCAAGCCCTCGGATAGTGAGAAATCGCAAACAGAATGAAGATGTCTTGATGTTTTTGCATAAGAAACGGTTGCTTGTGCTATATGCAATTATACTGTTGCACTGCAAGAATATAATTGCATCCCAATGGCTAGGCGCTTAACTTCCTTGCTGGGGCGATTAGCGGCTTGGTGACGCATCATTCCGCCAGACTTCCCGCGATCGACAGGCCCCAAGAGGTTGCATCGGACCCGCGCATTTCGCCCATTCGCGCGTAGAGGTCCTTCGGGCGGCGTATGGGCTTCCTCACGGTTGTGAAAGGGTGGTATGAAAATTGCTCGGTTAGGGTGACTACCGTGGTAAGCGGCGGCGATGGTTTGGGATAAGGAGATTTTCTTAGTGGCTGCTGGAGGAGTGGAAGATGGCTATCATCATGGTGGTCGATGAAGAGCCGGACGCCTGCCGTTTGTTGGAGCGTTTGCTTTCGGCTTCAGGCCACACGGTGCACGCCTTCACCATGGTGAGGGATGCCTTGGGCTGGCTGGCCGGCAACACGCCAGACCTTGCACTCTTGGATATATCACAGCCCGGCGGTGAAGGCGTCGGCGTGCTCGAGGGCATTCGGCGGCGTGGCCTTCCCACGAAAGCCGTGATGATAACCGGGCGTCCGACCGCCGAGAGCGCCAGCAGAGCCTTTGAGCTTGGGGTGGAGGATTGTCTTGTGAAACCCATTGATATTGATGAACTGGAGGCGCGGATCAACGAATCGCTGGGGCTTGCCCGGTGAGGCGTCGCATGGCGGAGGGAAGGGGCTTTGGAGCGACGGAGAGAAACACGAGGAGCGTCCTTCCTGGGCAGGCGTGATGGGCGCCGGTGGTTTAGGCGGCTTTACGTTTGAAGATCGTTGTTCCGACGCGACCCATATGGTAGCATAATCTAGGGGAGATGCTTGCCATCATATCGTTATCCCATGGTAAAACAGAACGTCGGGGTTAACCCTCGCATAGAGAGCCGCAATCGCTCGGGGCGGTCCAAGACCCGCCCACGCAGAGGAGAAGAATGAGCAAATACTATCTGTTTCAAGACACGAGGAAGTGCATCGGCTGCCATGCTTGCGAGGTTGCGTGCAAGAGCAACAAGCGTCTTCCCCCTGGCCCCAAGATCAGCCAGATCATAACCGTGGGCCCCAAGTCCGTGGGTGGACTCCCGAGGATCTGCTTCACCTTCATGCCTTGTTTTCACTGCGAGAATCCCTGGTGCGTAGCCGCCTGTCCGACCGGAGCCATGCAGAAGCGCCCCGAAGATGGGATTGTTTTCGTAGACCATAACCTGTGCGTCGGTTGCAAGACCTGCATGTCCGCATGCGCTTGGGGCGCGCCGCAATGGAACCCCGAGACCGGCAAGGTCGTTAAGTGCGATTATTGCATGGATCGCGTGGATGCGGGGCTGAAACCCGCCTGCGTGACGGTGTGCACTACGCACTGCCTGCATTTCGGAACGCCCGAGGAAATCCCGGGGCTGCGAAGAGAGCGGTACGCGAAGGCAATGGCCGTATTCGAGTAGAGGCCGCGGGCGGCGCGAGATGCGTCCGGGATGGGAAAATCGTGGTGTACGGCCGTGGGGGTGCGGAATCACCCGGCGCCTGGGAGGGAGCGGGAAATCATGTCGAATCCAGTTTGTGCGGTGACTATGACGATCGGGGAGCTTTCCAGCTTCGTCGCCTCGGGAAAGCTGACGCATCCCCGCTGTAGACGATGGGCCGAAGAGCTTCTGAAACTCCTGGAAGACGTCTCATGGGGGCGAGGTGGGGCGGAGCATTACGGGGCCATGGAGTCCCTGGCCAGGAAACTCGTAGAGGAAGGGTTCGAGCCCGCGTGCGCGGAAGCCGGTCAACTTGTGCTTTCTGCTCTTGAGACGTACAAGGAGGCGTTCATCAGCCATATCGAGACGCATATCTGCCCGACGGGCGAATGCGTGAAGCTGGCCCCGGCGCCTTGTCAGATCGCATGTCCCGCCGGTATTGACATCCCGAGCTACGTGACCCTCATAGGGCTCGGAAGGGACGCGGAAGCCATCGACATCATCCGGGAGGACAACCCTTTCCCCTGGGTGTGCGGTCTGGTGTGCACCAACCCGTGTGAATTCATGTGCGTGCGGGGGCGCATCGACTCGCCCGTTTCGATCAAGTATCTGAAAGGCTTTGCCGCCGAGCGGGCCATATCCGGCATGCGCTATAGGAATCCCCCGAAGGCGGAGGACAATGGGCGGAAGGTGTGCATCATAGGGGCCGGGCCCGCCGGAATGACCGCTGCTTACTATCTCGCCCTCAAGGGCTACCGGATGACCATCATCGAGGCGCTTCCGGCTCCGGGCGGGATGATGATGGTGGGCATTCCACGCTACCGGCTGCCGCGCGAGGTGATCGACCGTGAAGCGGGGGCCATTGAGGAGTTGGGAGTCGAATTTCGCTACAACACCCGCCTCGGGACGGACACGACCTTTGACAAGCTGCGGGAAGAGGGTTTCGAGGCGTTCCTCGTGGCGGTGGGGGCCCACGACGCCTATAAGATGATGATCCCTGGCGAGGACGACTTCCCCCAGGTAACGAATGCGGTGGATTTCCTGCGCCGTGTTGCGCTTGGCGACCGGCGCCGGCCCGGTAAAAGGGTTGCGGTGATAGGCGGAGGAAACGTCGCCATCGACGCCGCCCGGACGTGCGTGCGCCTCGGATGCGAATCCGTCTCCATCGTCTATCGCCGGACGCGCTCGGAGATGCCCGCGCACGAGGAGGAGGTGCATCAGGCGGAAGAGGAGGGCGTGCGGCTTGTTCTTCTTACCGTTCCCATCGAAGTGCGGGGCGAGGAAGGTAAGGTTTCGGCCCTCCGGTGCCTTCGGGCCGAGCTTGGCCAGCCCGACGAAAAGGGCCGCCAGCGTCCGGTCCCGATCGAGGGCAGCGACCACGACCTTCCGGTCGATGTCATTATCTCCGCGATTGGGCAGACGGTCAACACGAAGGGCCTGGATGATCTCCCTGAAATGAAATGGACCAAGCGCAAGACCATAGCCGCCAACGCGATCACGATGGAGACCACGCAGCCGGGCGTCTTTGCTGCCGGAGACGTGGTTTCCGGCCCCGCCACGGTGGTCGAGGCCATCGGCGGAGGCAAACGGGCGGCGGAGGCGATAGACCGCTACCTGCAAGGGATTCCCCAGCCCAAAATGCCACCGGTTCCCGTGCGCCGCAGGAGGCTGGATTGCATCGAGGTTTCCGCGTCGGCCAAGATGAATATCATGCGCCCCAGCATGCCGCTGCTCAACACCGACCGGCGACGCATCACCTTTCAGCAGGTGGAGCTTGGCTATTCCGAGAATGCCGTCCGGGAGGAGGCGCGCCGGTGCCTTCGTTGCGACATATGCCGCCGTTGCGGAAATTGCGTGGAGATCTGCCGGGGAAGAATGGGCGTGGACGCCCTGAAGCTCGGCTATATGGATTTCGACAACCCCGGCCCGACCGACTTCAGGGTGAGCGCCGAGAAATGCATCGCCTGCGGGGCGTGCGCGGCCAATTGCCCCAATGGCGCCATGGTGATCGAAGATCGGGACGGGGAGCGTCGCCTCCTGCTCTGCGGGATGGAACTCAACCGGCTGAAGCTCGAGTACTGCGAAGAATGTGGGGCTGTGATCGGTCCTGCCAGGTATCACGACTTTATCAGCAAGAGACTCAAGGGAGTCGCGCAGAACGTTCAAGGCCGCCTGGTGTGCGTGCAATGCGCCCGTAAGCTTGCGGCGGAAAAGCATTCCGTGGAAATGGCCGGGTCTCCGCACGTCCAATAGGCCGGCTGTTCGCATTGCGGGCGTCGCCAGCGAATACGGGGCGGCTCGAGAACCGCGGGATGGATGGGGGCCTTGGAGATTCACGCGACTTGATGTAGGGTGGATGCACGCGCCGGTCGCCGCCGGTTCCGATGGCTCTGCCTCGGGAAAGGCGGACGCGGCGCATGGAATGCCTGCGCTGCCGCGGGAATTTTGCAGGGGAGCGGCTCCCGCGCCGACCCCCCGCCCTGGAAGAGGCGATGGGCCTCGCTTGTCCTGCGAGTTGCGAAGCGTAGCAGCGCCCACATAAATTCGGCGGGTTGCGGGAGGGGAACATGGTTTTCAGAAGAGGCCAGAAAGTGAAAGTGTATCGGCGGTCGGACGATGAAAGCTGGCAGGAGTATATGAACCAGTACATCGGGTTGCACGGTGTTATAACGGACCCCGACATATCGAAAAACGACCCGGACGCCCTCATCGAGGTGAGCCTCGATGAAAAGGGGACCCTCCGGTTTCCCCAGGATTGCCTTGAGCCGCTTGAACATTGACGGGCCTCCCGCGGTCCCGTCAGGGCGGACGACGCGTCCTTTATCCGTGAACCAGGAGTCTCCATAATGCTGGTAATTCGTGATGTGCTCGCCTCCGCTCTATGCGAACCCTACGCCATCGATGCCGAGGCCGGCGTGGAGGATGCCGCGGACTATATGGCGGCTCACGACGCCGTTGCGCTCGTCGTAATGGAGGGAGAACGCGCGGTTGGCGTTTTCACCTGCCGGGACTTCTTGCGCCGCCACGCCCGGCGCCATGCGGAGGCGCTCTCCGGCGCAACGGTCCGGAGCGCCATGGGAAATGAACTCCTGTCCGCCACGCCTTCCGACAATGTCGCCGAAATGCTTGTTCTCATGATGCGCGCGGGCGTCAGCGTCCTGCCCGTCCTCGACGAGGGACGCCTGGTCGGGGTGTTGAGGTTGCGCGACATGGCCAAGCGGGTGTTTGACGCCTACACGGAGGAGTTGCGGCATTTGCAGGATTATATCGCCGACCTTCTGGAAGCGGACAAGGATTGAACGGACAGGGGACGGGCTAAATAAGGAATGGACGCAATGGAAGAAAAGAAAAGGGTCAAGCTTTTCATCGACGGGCGGGAAATCGAGACCGGGGAGCAGAACACCGTTCTGGAGGCCGCAAGAGCGAACGGGGCGCGCATTCCGACGCTCTGTTATCACCCGGCGCTCAAGCCTTCGGGTTCATGCAAGCTCTGTGCGGTGGAAGTGGGGGGCGTGAGCGGCAAGACGGTCGTCATGCTCTCTTGCGTCCTCAGGGTGCGGGATGGCTTGGTGGTTCGCACCGACACCGAGGCGGTGCGAACGGCGAGGGTCCGCGCCTTCAAGGACCTCCTGCGGATGGCCCCATACGCCGCGGTTATAAGGAGCCTCGCAAACCAGTATGGAGTGGATCTCGGCCCTCCTCCGGATGGGTGCATCCGCTGCCGGTTGTGCATCCGGGTGTGCAGGGAAATTGTCGGGGCGGGCGCCTTGAAGATGGAAAAACGCGATGGTGAGAATTTTGTGGCTCCGATCGAAGGGCTCTGCATAGGCTGCGGGACGTGCACCAATATCTGCCCCACTTCCGCAATCCATATGGAAGACAAGGACGGGGTCCGCAGCATAAGCATCCGGAGTGAAGTGATCGGGAGGCACGTTCTGGAAAGGTGCTCGGCCTGCGGGAAACTCTTCGCGACGCAAAAGTTTCTGGACCATGTCAGGGAGAGGGTCGAACCGCATCCGGACCTGAAAGAACACCATCTGCATTGCCCCACCTGCGCCAAGCTTCTCTCCGACAGGGTGCGGTCGTCCTCGAGGTTTAGACGGTTCTGACCGAGTGGCCCGGCGGGTTCGCCGCCGGACCAGCGTTTCCTCTTTTTTCCATTATTTCCTCTTTTTCCTCCTGCAAGCATGAGACTTGCCGCAGGCGGCGGGCCATCCTCGCGGTGGTCTTCCGTTTGTAATATAGATTTCACCGATTCGTAACCAGTGCGCTTCTGGATTGGGGTAGATATGCGTTGCTTACAAAAGTCCTGGGAAGAGATTTGCAGCTTGCGCGATTGTCGGTTTACGGCCGCCGGAAACCGGCGGAGTGAATGCTGTAAACGGGTGTGCGGAGCTGTGGCTTGCGGCGGAAAACTCCTGCGGCTCCATATTTCACGATAATGGAGCTTTCGCGAGCGCCATGAGGGAGAAATCTAGTGAATGGGAAAGTCCTTGTCTTGATCGCCGTTTTCATCCTTTGCGGCTTTCCCTTTGCGGACGGAGCATGCGCGGTGGCGGATTTGGCTTCCGTAAGCGTCCAACCCTCTTTTCGCGCCGATTTCGATAATGCGGTGGATGACGCGCGGCCTTCCGGATCGGTGCTCAAGAATTCCGGCGCGGCTCTCATATCGGATGGCGTATCGGGGAAGGCTCTCCAGCTGAATTCGGGGAGCTGCATGGAGCTGGATTCAAAGACCATTTTCCCTGCGTCTTCCACGGAAGGCTCCCTTGCGCTTTGGGTGCGCCCGCATTGGGACTACTACGCCGTGAAGGATGGCGAACTCCTGTCCCACACCTATCTCTCCATGACCTGGGACGACGGGAAAAGCGGCTATTTCGCCCTCTCCGACGGATGGTGGGAGCCCGCCGGATCGCGCGCGACCTATTTCATTTTCAACAACCAGCAATACGCCTTTGCAACCGGCGTGAAAGTCTACAACGCCAACGAATGGGTTTATATCGCCTGCACCTGGAAGACAGGCGCGAGCGGATATGTCCGCCTTTATGTGGATGGCTCTCTGACGGCGGAGCTGAAGGACGCCGCCATCGAGTCCTTCAGCCCGAAGGCGTCGATAGCGCTTGGATCGGATTTCGGTTGCCCGATACGCAAGAACCGATGGGCAGACTGCGACGTGGACGAATTGATGTTTTTCACGAGGGCGCTCACCGCCGACGAGATCGCCGCGCTGCGGAATGAAATCGATCCATCATGGAAAACGAGGAAGTTCGCCGCATTTTACGAAGCTCTGGAAAACCCCGGAACGCCGCTCAAGAGCGCGGCCGGCGAGGTTTACGAATCCCGCGCCATCCTTGACGAGGGAACGGCGTGGGTGACGCCCGAAGGGGCGCGGACGGTCATAGCGCGTATCAAGAAGGCGGGATTCAACGCCTATGTCCCTTGCGTCTGGCACGGTGGCGGGACGCGCTACCCGTGTGATCTGGCGACAGCCGAGCCGGGCGTCGATTTCACCGGAGGGGACCCCCTCGAGCGCATCATCGGACTTGCGCACGATAACGGCATCGAGGTGCACCCCTGGTTTTGCGTTGGCTACAGGTATAGGGACTCCTATCTGGAGCAATTTTACCAAACGGGGACCCCCGCTAACTTCTTCGACTTGCACAACGCCGCCTTTAGGGACTTCATGGTTGCGCTCATTCTGGATGTCGTGAAGAGGTACGCCATTGACGGGGTGAACCTCGATTACATCCGCACCGGCGGCGTCTGCACCTCCACGAGTTGCCAGGAGGATTACTCCAACGCCTACGGGAGGAGCCTCCTCCAGGACATTAAGACCACCAGGGCCGACGGCGCGCTCGAAGACCACGTTCAAGCGTGGCAGGACGCCGCGGTGGAATCCGTCGTAAAAAGAGTGAACGAGGGAGGCAAGAGCCTTCGAAAATCTCTGGTTGTGAGTGTGGATGGCCATCCTATACCGACTTCCGTTCCGATTCGCCCGAATGCCGAGGGGCGGCAAGAGATTAAGTGGGCCAAGGCGGGGCTTGTCGATGTTATTTTCGATATGGATTACACGGACCATCCTGACTTTCTGACCCACCGGATTGTGGTGGACGAACTGGCGGGAGTCAACGCCAAGGCGATCCCCTTGCTTGGCGATTACGACAGGAATAGCGACAACAAGGCTTTTTCGCGCGATCCCCGGTTGGCGGCCGCGCTCATCTCCTACGTCCAGAAGCAATGGCGGGGCGGAGGGGTGGGACTCTACCTGTACAATATGTTGAGCGACGCCCAGATAGAGGCTCTTGGCGACAAGCCCTTCGGGCAACCCGCCAAGCCTTTCTGGGGAAGGATCATTCCGATCACGTTGCGCATAAAAGACTGAGCAAACCCGCCGGCGCTCTATCCGCTGGTTTCCCACTCCATACACCATCTGGACTTCTCCATTAAGAAAGACTCATGGCGATAAATCTCGTTCTCGTAGGATTGCTGCTCGTCGCCGCTTTGGCTTCATCCGCCGTGAAGCGGGAGTTGCTCGTATTCTGGCTGCTTCTTATTGCGTCTCAGCTTTTTGGGATATTCCACGAGTATTCGTTTGGGCTATTGGGTTGGTTCGACATAAACTCCATGCTTGTCTTGATCTATATGTTCACGATCATGCTTTCCCTGGGTAATCTGGGAGAATTGCGTCAATCCTATTTCGCGGCGTATTTCATATTCTTGTTCGGATTCTGGGCGTACGGGGTTATTCTGCCCACCCTGGCGGGATGGTCTTCCTTCTACTACTGCGTCAGGGAATCGAAGGAATATCTCAACTATATAGCCTATCTTTCGGTGTTCTTATTCATAAAAGATTTAAAACAGGTAAAGAATTGCTTTCGGTTTATAATCTTCTTTGCTGCATACTTTACAGCTCTCGAATTGCTGCCGATATTTCTTGGAATAAGGAGCGTAGGATGGTTGCAGTATGCCTACCGTCCGGAGCAGGTCTTTCTTACTAAAATATATATACCCATATTTACTATTATTGTTTTTGTATTGTTGTGTAAATTTTTCTATTCTCTGAACAACGAGACAAACATAAAATATACGCTCTCCTTGTCGTTTTACGTCATAGGAGTTCTGCTGACGTTCTATAGAGCATACATCCTGGCGACAGTGTTTTCAGTGGGGGCGGTTCTCGTCACGCTTCGCCGGGTGCGGGAGACGTTCTACTTCACCGCATCCGCCGTCGTTACGCTGCTGCTCGCCATATTCATTATATTCTCGGTCACGCCTTCCTATAGCTTCTCCAAGATGGTCGATTCTTTTTTCGCTTCGGGCATATACGAACTCTACACCGGAAAGGGCGGCTCCCTGGGCGCGCGTAAAACCGCGACGAAGGGCCGTTTGAAGCTCATCGAGGAAAAGCTCTGGACGGGATGGGGATTTCTGAACGCCAATTCGGAAGAAGGACGGAAGCTGAAGCAGGCCGTTGGAAGAACGGCTTCGGGATCGATCGCCTTCGTCGATAAAGGGTATGTGGATGTGGCCGGAAAATTTGGCGTCATCGGGGCGGTCGGGTTTTACGGCGTCTTTGTCCTGCTGTTCATGAAGCTATTGAGGATCGCAAGGCGGATCGGCAAGTCGGACCCTGGCCAGAAAGAGCTGCTGTCGAGGTTGTATGCGTGCGCGGCGTTGCTTGTGGTCTTCCTCTGTGTTCAGCTGACCCATGCTCCCCTTACGCGTCAGTTCGGCATCCTGCCCCTTGCCATGATCCTTGGGCTTCTGGACAGGCAACTGCTGCTCACTTCCTTATCCCAGGAGCGCGAGGAGGGGAGGGCTGATGGGCGCGCAAGTCTCGCCCGGCTAGCCCTTCCTGGCCGCATTGGCCGCACGGCGCTGAAGGACGCGTCCTGAGAATCGCATTCATTGCGTGGCATTTCCCTCCAACGGGAGGCGGGCTGAGCCAACGCTCCTTCAAGTACGTGAAGCGCCTTGCGCGGCGCGGCTGCGACCTCGTTGTTTTTACAACGGAAACGGGTGCGGCCGCCGAACAGCGCGACGACGGTCTGCTGCGGGAAGCGCGGGAAATCGCCGTGTGCGTCCGCAGTTGCGGCCATTCTTCCTGGAAGCTGATCGAACAGACCCGGCGGGGCCCGGTCGCCAAGGTCCTGGGCCTTCTCCTGCGCGCACTGCTACAGCCGGACGTCCACCGGCCGTGGGCTGAGGCGACCTACCGAAGGGTGGCCCAATTGCATCGAACAAAACCCTTTGACGTCATCTTCACCACCTCCTTCCCCTGGTCGGCGCATGTGGTGGGGCTGAAGGCGAAGGAACGGCTGGGCATCCCCTGGGTCAGCGACTTCCGCGATCCCTGGACGCTTAACTACGAATTCAGGAACAAAGCGCTGGTCCGCCTCTGGCTGCACCGCCGCATGGAGCAACGCGTCTACGACGCAAGCGACCATGTGGTCGTCAATACGGAGGGCAACCTGCGGGATGTCTTGCGCAACTTCACGGTGAATCCCGATAAAATCACCGCTTTGGTGAACGGATTCGACCCGGAGGATTTCATCGGTGCGGAAACAGCCCCGCCGCACAACGACGGCCGTTTCCACCTCCTCTACCTGGGAGGGCTCCGGGGAGACTGGTTTGAAGCTCCTTTCCACCAGGCGCTTGCCGAGTTGAGGCGGCGGAGTCCTTCGGCCTACCGAAAGCTTGCGGTGGATTTCGTCGGGGCCTCGGGACCTTGCGGGCGCCTGTGCGACGCGCTGGAATTGCGCGACGTCTGCCGCTTCCACGGTTTCAGGCCGCAAAGGGAAGTCGGGGAATGGCTGGCGCGAACGGACGCCTGCCTTCTGCTCCTGCCTCCCGCTCGGAAAGGCGCGCCTCTCGGTTGGATTCCACAGAAAACGTTTCTCTATCTTTACAGCGGAAAACCCATCTTCTTCATGGGCGCTTCCGGAGCCGCCACCGAAATTCTCGAAGCAACGAATGCTGGCGAACGCTACGGTGCGGGAGACGTTCATGGGGCTGCGGATGCTCTTGGGCGTTGGGTGAAGGCCTGGGAAGCGGGAAGTCTGCCCGCCGGGGCGTCGAGGGATGTCATCGGCCAGTACGACAAGCGCGTCCTGACGGAGAGGCTGGCGGAGATTTTTGAGCGCGTCCAGGGCGGCGTCCCGCCCGAGGAGGCCCCGG
Source organism: uncultured Syntrophobacteraceae bacterium (assembly GCA_937958025.1). Lineage (GTDB taxonomy): Bacteria > Desulfobacterota > Syntrophobacteria > Syntrophobacterales > Syntrophobacteraceae > CALFXO01. The sequence goes on along the minus strand of CALFXO010000177.1, from coordinate 4,822 downwards.
AGTGAGACCCCTCGTGATGCATTGCATATCCACGCTTTTTCCGTATGGCGGCTCCTCGCGCAAGCTCCTGGCATGGGTGCGGCATTCGAGCCTTGCGCATGTATTCGTTTTCTACGAAGACGACCACGGGAGTTCGGAAGAGAGCGCGCGGAAGCTGCGTTCGGGGTTTGTCGCGAAAGGCGCGCGGATCGTGCGCGTCGGACGCCGGACGCTTCCGGGACAAATTGCGGCAATAAGGGCAATGGCGAAACGCGCCGATGGTCCCGTGGCTCTGGTGGGCCACTACTTCCGGGGTTCGGCTCTCGCCTGCCTTTCCGGGGCGCTTTGCGGCGCTCCGGCGGTGCTCGCGTTGCACGGTCCGGCCTGTCTCATGGGCCCGGGGAGAAAGGCCGTCCACCGGCTGTTTTCCCTGCAAGCCGCAATAGTCATATACAACTCGGAATACACCGCGCGGACGTTCGCCTCCGTGCGCTGTTCAAATTGCCGCATCGTTTACAACGGCATGGACCCGGACGCCGTTCCGGTGAAATCCGGCCCCGGTCGGGGCGGCGCAACGAGACTCGCGACGATCGGTGGACTGGTTGGCTGGAAGAACCACGAAACGCTCATCGCCATGATGCCTCGCCTCCCTGATGCTTTCCATCTCACCATCATTGGCGACGGGCCGGACAGGGCTCGGCTGGAGTCGCTTGCGCGGCGGCTCGGGGTTGGCGCTCGGGTGGCGTTCCTCGGCTACGTAGACGACGCGGCGCGTTTGCTGCGCTTCTTCGACGTCCTGCTCCATCCCGCGCTCATGGAGTCCTTCGGCATGGCTGTCCTCGAGGGGCTTCTTGCCCGCATCCCTGTCGTCGTGGGGGACGTCTGCGCTACAAAGGAAGTGGTTGGCCATGGCGCATACGGCTGGATTGCCTCCGCGCGCGACCCTGGGGCATGGGCTGACGCCGTGATGCGCATAGCATCGGACCCCGATGGCGTCTGGGAGCGTTGCGTTGCTGCAAGGGAATGGGCGCTCGGCCGTTTCTCCGGCGTCGAATACGCCCGCCGAATGGACGCAGCGGTGCTGTGCGCCGCAACCTCGCCCCTTCAAACCACGGCAGGATCGCGGGTATGAAGGAAGCGGACCGCCTTCTCCACCGGCGGACGATATCCCGGACCACCCGTGCGGGTTTCGTGCGAACCGCCGCCGCGGCAGTAATCTATTTCTTTCTCACGCCCTTTGTCATCCGCAAGCTTGGGATGGAGCGCTACGGGGTCTGGTCCTTGAACGGGGCGGTGTCTTCCGTGTTCCTCATGGCGGATTTCGGGTTTCAGAACAGCCTCGTGCACTTTACCGCCAAACATCTGGGAGACGAAGACAAGCTGGCTGTCCTGTTCAATACGATATTCCTTTTCCTGGCGGCGACGGCGGCGCTTTGTCTCGCGCTCTGTGTTTCCTTCTCCGGTTGGATAGCCGGGAGTCTGCTCGGGCTGCCCGCCCGATGCCGCATGGAGGCCATCGCGGTGCTGACGGCGACGGGCGTCGCGCTATCCCTGAGGCTTCTGGCGGCCCCATACCAGGCTGTCATCGAAGGCAATCAGCGCGTCGAATACACCCAGAAGGTGATGCTCTGCTGGCTGCTCTTCAATAGCGCGGCCACGGTGGCGGCTCTCCTCGCCGTCCCCTCGGTTTACGCCTTGTGCGTCGTTCATGTGCTGGGACAGGGTTTTATCCTCTTCCTCTTTGCGCGCCGCGCGAAGAGGGACTACCGCTATACGGCGCTCGACCGCGGGCGGGCGAATATCGCCGCCCTGAAGGAAGTTCTTCCCTACAGCATATGGGTGCAGCTGGCGGCGCTCATGATCCTCGCGCGGGAGCCTTTGCTCAAGGTCGTCGTAGCGCGGATGTACGGCGTGACGGAACTCGCGGCGTTCGAGGTCGCCTACCGGGTGACGATCCAATGCATGTCGTTCGCCGTCATACCGCTCCTGACGGTGCTGCCGCTTTCTTCCCTCCTGCATGACCGGCGACGGGAGTTGCACGATGTGGTCAAGAGGTGCACCGTTGGGGTCGCGGCTGCGCTGGCTGTTCCCCTGGTGTGCGTTTATTTCTTTTCTCCGCGGCTTGTCACGCTCTGGCTGGGAGAGGGAAGGGAGAACGTCGCGTTGATGCTGCCCGCGATATTTGCGGCGTATTGCATCTACAATCTCACCGAGCCGCTCTACAAGACCATGCAGGGGATGGGAAACTCTCATTTGAGCGCCATCGCGCAGGGGTGCTTTCTGTCTGCTCTTGGCGCGGCCCTTTTTACGACCCGCCATCGCCACGATCCTGCTTTCATCGGCGGATCGATTATCGCGGCGTGCGTTGCATTCAGCGCGCTGAACGGCTTTCTCTATTGGCGGCGCGTTTACGGACCGTTGATGCGGAGCGGTTTTACGGCGGATGGGTCCGACAGCGCCCATCGGTCCCGGCTCTCATGAAAGTGCTGATCGTCCACAACGAGTATGGGGCGTACAGCGGCGAGGAAGCTGCCGTGGATGCTCTCCGGAGCGTCCTGACGGAGCGCGGCCACGAGGCGTTTCTGCACACGCGCGGCAGCAGGGAAATCGAAAGCATGCGCCTCGGAAAGACGCGGGCGTTCCTTTGCGGAATATACAATCCCGTTTCGAGGCGGGCCATGCGCGGGGCGATTGCCGAGCATCGGCCCGACGTCATCCACATCCACAACCTGTTTCCATTCATTTCTCCATCCATTCTGCCGGAATGCCGGAAGGCGGGGGTCCCCGTCGTCATGACAGTGCACAACTACCGGCTGATATGCCCGAGCGGCCTGCACCTGAGGAATGGGGAAGCTTGCACGGAATGCCGGGGCGGACGGGAATACAGATGCGTTTTTAGAAACTGCGAGAGCGACTTCTTTAAGAGCCTGGGGTATGCGCTGCGGGGTCTTGCCGCCAGGCTGCTCGGGCTCTACCGGAGGAACGTATCCGTCTACGTCGCGCTCACGAATTTCCAGAAAGATCGGTTGACGCGCGAAGGCTATCCCTCGGACAGGATAATGGTCATACCCAACATCCACCGTCCCGCGGGGGAGGGTGCGCAAGAGATGGAGCAGGGACCCGGAATGTGCGTCGGCTACGTGGGGCGGGTCAGTCGGGAAAAGGGTGTGCATGTCCTGCTGAAGGCAGCCGGAGCGCTCCCGGACATTCCCTTCATGGTCGCCGGGAGACGAGGGCGGATGCCGGAGCTGGTGCGGAGCGCGCCGGCGAACGTGGAATTTCTCGGACACTTGGATAGAGACGCCTTGCGGGCGTTTTACCGGAAAATCCGCATTCTGGCGGCGCCCAGCATCTGTTGGGAGGCGTTCCCGCTATCCTTGCCGGAGGCCATGCACCAGGGCGTTCCGGTTGTCTGTTCGCGCATCGGGGGACTTCCCGAAATTGTCTCGGACGGACGGACGGGGCTTTTGTTCGAGCCTGGTGACAGCGACGAGCTTGCCCGGAAAATCGATTTTCTGTGGGGCCGTCCCGATCTCTGCAAGAAAATGGGAGCGGCGGGACGGGAGAAGGCGCTGCGGGAATACGCTCCGCAGGCTTATTACGAAAAACTAAAAAGCGTCTATAAGGTCGCTATGGAGCGCCCAATCTGGATAAAGTGACGGAAGGCTGGACTCTCGGGGTGAAGGACGCCGTAAACGCGCAAGCTGTAGAGGATATTCTGGGATATGGGATCACTACGCTCGACGAGGAAGCGTGCGTCGATCTTGTCCATTCATGGATCGATTCGGATGGGAGGGGAAAGCGCATCGTCTGCGCCAATCCACACTCGCTAGAAGTGGCGCGCCGGGACGCCGCCTTTGCGGAAGCGATAAGGAAGGCTGACCTCGTCCTGCCGGACGGAGTGGGCGTTTGCATCGCATCGATGCTCCTTGGCGGGGTCATACGCAAGCGGATCACTGGCAGCGACGTCTTTGAAGGCGTGACCCGGCGGCTCAATGAGGAAGGGGGACGGAGCGTCTTCTTTTTGGGATCGACGAAAACGAATCTGAGCGCCATTAGAATGAAGATGGAGAGGGACTTTCCGAACGTTCGAGTGGCTGGCATCTATGCGCCTCCCTTCAAACGCGAGCTTTCGCCCTGCGACGACGCCCCGATTCTCGAAGCCGTTAATCGCTCCAGGCCGGACGTCTTGTGGGTGGGAATGTGCGCCCCCAAGCAGGAAAAGTGGATGTTTCGCCACAAGGACGCGCTCGATGTGAAAGTCATCGGCGGCATAGGGGCCGTGTTCGATTTTTATTCGGGGAGGGTGCGGCGTTCACACCCGTTCTTCCGGGACCGCGGCCTGGAGTGGCTGCCGCGGCTCCTGCAGGAGCCTGAAAGATTATGGGACAGGATGCTCATCTCCGCTCCCGGCTTCATGGCGCGGGTCCTGGAGGCGCGCCTCCGGGAGGGGAAAAGACGGCCTGGGCAGGGAGAGCATGGGTGATGCGACCATGAAACTCGCCATAGTCACCAACGCTCTCGCTCCGTATCGCATCCCGCTCTTTGAGGCCATACGGAAGCGAGTGGGTGACCTGCTGGTGATCCTGATGGCGGAACGGGAAGATAACCGGCAGTGGGTGATCGGGGAGTGCGGTTTCAAGACGCGCACGCTGCCAGGAATCCACTTCCGGCTTCCGGGGAGCGACGCCTCTTCGCATTTCAATCACGGGGTCCTGCGTCTCCTGCGGGAATTTGGGCCGGACGCCGTGATAAGCGGGGGATTTACGGTCGCCAACGTCACCGCGTTTCTCTATTGCAGGATGATGGGACGGGTGTTTCTCAACTGGGGGGAGTTGACGCT
>CALFXO010000176.1 GCA_937958025.1 uncultured Syntrophobacteraceae bacterium | reverse complement strand
GTCCCTGTAAATGAGGTTCCCCTTGCCGAGCGTGCAGCTCAGCATGGACTGGACGGCGTCCACTCCGCAGCCGTCCGATTCGACGATGGCCACGACTTCCTCATCCTCCGCCCTGGAGAGCCCGAGGCGCTCCTGCGCCGCCCTCGTCGCGCGGTATCCGATGGCAAGCCCCGGGCACACGTGCCCGTGAAAGCGCGCCGCTTCCTGAAAATCCTGGGGTTGCTCCATGCCTGTTTCCATAGCTCGCTTTCTCCTTGTTGGCTCTATGGTTAGACTTCCATAATGCACCGCACCCGGCGGCTGCCCCGCTCGTGCAGGCGGGGAGCGCTCCAGGCGCATTGCTCCTTTGCGGTGGGGCACCGTTCAAAGAACCCGCACTGCCCCGGCGGTCCGGATAGGGGCGTCGCCTGCCCCGGAATGCCGTCGCGGCTGAGCGGCGGGTCCCCCAAGCGGACGGACGCCCCGACGAGCCCCCTCGTGTAAGGGTGCAGCGGGGTTTTCAGCATATGCGCGGGGGCTTCCTCGACGATCTGCCCCCGGTAAAACACGGCGATGCGGTCCGCCCATCGCTCGGCCATGCCAATGTCGTGCGTGAAGAGGATGGCCCCCGCGCCCGTTTCCGCGAGATGGCAGGCGAGGTAAGCGGCGGTTTTCTCCCTTGTGAGCTCGTCGAGGGCGTTGGTCGGCTCGTCGAGGAGCAGGACTTCGGGATGGTTCATGAAGGCGAGGAGGAGCGCCATGCGCTGCTTCTGGCCCCCGGAGAGCCGGTGGGGGAATTGCAGCCAGAGGCTCGCGGGAAGATCGAGGGCCCTTCCGCCGGCTTCCAGGCGCTCCAGGACCGCGTCCCTGCCGAGGGCTTCCGAGGACGCCAGGGCGGCGACTTCCCGCGCCGATTTCCAGAGAGGCTGCGCGGGATGGAAGCTGTTTTGCGCATTCTGGGGGACCAGCGCGATGCGCCGATAGTAGAGGTTCGCGCGCTCAGCCGCTGGAAGGGAGAAAAGCTCCATCCCGTCGAATTCCACGGAGCCGGAAACGCGCGCCTGCCCCGGAAGCGGACGGCCCGCGAGCGCCCACGCGAGGCTCGTCTTGCCCCCGCCGGATTCCCCGACGACGGCGAGCTTCTCCCCCGTCTCGAGGGCGAGGCTCGCCCGCCAGACCGGGAAAACGCTCTTCCCCGCGCGCAGGGTCAGTTCGCGGGCCTCGAGGATCATCGCTCCCTCTCCCGTCTCAAGGCTTCGTCCAGACCGTATCCGGCGAGCGTGAACGAAAGGACCGCGAAGCTCACCATAACCGACGGGGGCAGTATCCACCAGCTCCAGGCGTCGGTCCACAGCAGGCCGGGGTAGTCGAGCGCGCCCCGGACCATCATGCCCCAGCTCCGCTGCGTGGGGTCGCCAAGCCCCAGGAACCCGAGGCCCACTTCCGCGACGATAGCCTGCGCGGCGGCCCCCACCGCCTTGGCCGGAAGCAGCGGGAAAAGCTCCGGGAGCAGGTGGCGGCGCAGGATATGGACGAAGCCGAGGCCAGAGAATTGGGCGAACCGGATATAGTCCCTCTCGCGGAGCGAAAGCGTCTGCGCGCGAATCGTCCTCGCGGCCTGGGGCCATGCGAGAAAGATGAGCACGGCGATGACGTTTGCGAGGCGCGGGGGCAGGAAAGCCGCGAGCAGTATGATGAAGGGAAGCCTCGGGATTGTCATGAGAACGTCCACGAGGCGCATGAGGACGACGCCTAGCCGCCTCGGATAATACCCGGCGGCGGCCCCAACGACGAAGCCGATTGCCGTGGCCCCGAGGCCGACGGCGAGGGCCGTGATGAGTGAAACGCGGCAGCCCGTGAGCACCTGGCTGAGGACGTCCTGTCCGATGCCGTTGGTCCCGAGGAGGTGCGAGAGGCTCGGCGGCGAAAGGCTCGCCCCCGAAATGGCGTCGGGGTCGTGGGGCGTCCAGCATAGGCTCGCAAGGGCGAGGAGCGTGAGCGCTCCTATCCCGAAAAAACCGGCGCGCCCCATGGGCTCCCGCCACGCCGAGGCGGACAGCTCCCTCCAGTCGTGCATGGGTCAGACCTCCCTCACGCGCGGATCGAGGCTCATGTAGAGGCAGTCCGCGCAGAAGTTGACGAGGAGTATCCAGAGCGTGAACGCGAGAAAAATCCCCTGGAGGAGCGGGTAGTCGTGGCTCAGGACCGCCTCGTAGCTGAGTCGTCCGATGCCGGGATAGGCGAAGACCACTTCCACCAGGATGGCCCTTCCCGTCGAGGTCGCGAGGCGCGTCCCGAAGAACGTCGCCACCGGGAGCAGCGCGTTCCGGAGGATGTACCGGCGCCGGATGACGCTTTCCGGCAGCCCCTTGATCTCGGCCATGAGCACGTAGGGTTCGTTCCTTACGAGCAGCAGCGAGCTTCTCACCACGAGGTAGGCGGAGAAAAAGTTGGACGCCACGAGGACCAGGAAGGGGAGGGCGGCGTGGTGGGCGACGTCGATCGCGCTCCGCAAGCCGGTGAGGTCCGAGAAGGCGCTGTATGCGCCGCTCAGGGGAAATATCGGAATCTTCACGCTGAGGAGGACGAGGAGAAGGCCCCCGAGCACGAAGGGCGGGGCGCTCTCCAGTAGGACCCCCGGAAGCAGGACGCGCCACTCTCCGCCATCCCTCGTGCAATAGCGGATTCCAAAAAGGACGGCCAGGGCGAAGCTCGCCATGAGCGCCCCCATCGCGGGAACGAGCGTCCACGGGAGGCGCTCCAGGATCAGCCGACCGACGGGGGCCTTGTAGCCGATCGACCAGCCCAGGTCGCCTCGCGCGAGCCCCGCGAGGTAGCTCCCGAATTGCGCCGCGACGGGCCGGTCCAGCCCGTAGTGCTTCCGTATGGCGTCCACCGTCTGGCGGTCGAGCTGGACGGGCAGGCTCCCCGACGCGCTGCTTGCCTCTTCCACCGGGTTTCCGGGAATCACCCTCGGCAGGAAGAAGTTGATCGCGAGCGCCGCTGCCAGCACCAGGAGGTAGGAAGCCGTTCTCCGCAGCAGGTAACCGCTCAATGCTTTACCTTGTCCTCCCCGATGAAAACCAGCTTGTTGAGCGGCGACGGTATGCCGATGCTGACGCCGCCCTCCGCGGTGTAGAACCAGTCGATGCCTGGCGTCGCGCGATGCGCCATAAAGGTGATCGGGTAGTAGAGCGGGATCACGGGAACTTCCTCGGCGTAGAGCCGCTGCATCGTCTTGCATAGCGCCATGCGCTCGCCGGGGTCCACCGTTTCGATGAGCCGCTCCGCCGCCGCGACGTAATCGGGGTTCGTCGGCGTTGCGGTCGAAAGCATTGCATCGCGGACGGTCCCGAACCCGATGATCGTCGCCGGGTCGCCGCCGAGGCCCCCATGCCCCGTGAGCGCCAAATCAAAATGCCCGTCGCGCACCATCGAATCGAGCGTCTTGACGTCGAGCGACCGGATCTCCACGTCCAGCCCCACCCCGTGCAGCATGAGCTTCACCGCTTCGGCCTCGCGGAGGTAGGTGGACGCGGTGATGAGGGTGAAGTGGAGGGGTGCGCCGTCCGGGCCGTCGCAAATCCCGTCCCCGTCGCGGTCGGAGAGTCCGGCGGACTGGAGGAGCGTCCTTGCCTTGTCGAGGTCGAAGGGGTAGGCATCCTCGACTTCGGCGTCAAACCACTTGGAATCGGGCGGCAGGAAGCCGGGGCTGCCCGGCTTCGCTCCCTGGGGCCCGCCGGGAACGGCCTGCTCGATGAGCGCCTTGAGGTCGAGAGCGTGCGCCAAGGCTTGCCGCGCCGCGACGTCGGAAAATGACGCCTCGCTCCTGTTGAACTGGAGCGTCAGCACCCAGTACGACGGCCCGGAGATGAGCCGGAAGGGACTGTCGCCCTGGAACTGCGGCAGCAGCGACGCGGGGACCGTCGCGAGGTCCACGTCGCCCCGCTGGAGCGCCGCCACCTGATCCGCGGCGGGAACGAAACGGATCTGCCCGACCGCCGGCGCGCCCATGAAATAATCCGGGTTCGCCTCGTAGGCATAGGCGCCCTGGGCTTTGTCGTAGCTCGCCAGGCGATAGGGGCCGCTTCCCATGACGCGCTCGGCGTCGGTTGTCTCGCGCGGGTTGGCGACGTCCTTCCAGACATGCTCCGGAATGATGGGAATGCTTCCGGCGATATGGCCGAAGAAGGGCGCGTAGGGAGATTCCAGATGGATGACCACCGTCGCGTCGTTCGGGGCGTCCACGCCGGTGATTTTCTCCATGGGGAACCATTCCATGGGAAAGCGCTTGAAGTATTCAAAGCTGAATTTTGCGTCCGCCGCCGTGAGCGGGCGCCCGTCCTGCCAGCGCACGCCCTTGCGGAGGTGGAAGGTCCAGGTTGCGCCGTCGGGAGACGCTTCCCAGCTTTCCGCGAGCCAGGGGATAAAGCCGCCGCGGTCCTTCCAGACGAGCGTGTCGTATACGAGGCTCATGTGGAGGTAACCGGGGCCCCTCGGATAGAACGTGAAGGGCGTGGGGAGCCCCCAATCGCCGCCGGGGAGGCGGAGGGCGGCGGCAGGAGCTGCGTCCGTTTTCTGCTGGGGAGCGTTCGAGGCCTGTTCTTTCTGGCCGCAAGCGTTGAGCAGGAGAATGGTGAAAAGTGCGGCGCATACGCATCGAGAAATTCTTGGAGTCATAACCGGCCTTCGCGCTGGCAAGCAGCAGTCTGGGCGTTTTGGGAAAAGTCGGGACGGTGCGGGGGAATGACTGGTGCGCGCCTCCCGGAGCGGGGAGCGGCGCAGGAAAAAGGCCGCAAACATCCCTCTTTCCGCCTTCTGGCGAAACGCGGGGCGTTCACGGCCCTATTATGATGGCGAGACTATGTGAATTCAGGCGCCTGAATCGAGAACTCCGGAGGACGGCGCTTCTCCCCCTTCGAGACGGGGCCCTGCACGGCCCCCTGTTAAAGGCTCGCCGCGTGCTGCATCTTCGTGATGCAATTCATGGAACGCTCACCGAACCTGTTTTTTTACTTAACGCTCTTGCGCGAGGCGCGTCAAGCGATTTCTCCATTTTTAGCCGGAGCGCCTATGCGGGGCGGCATCCCGGGATCTTGTCGGATGCGAACGCCATGCTCGCGGAGCAGAGCACCACTATCACCGACCCGATGTTGTGCGCGAGCGCCCCCATGATGGGCGAAAGGAGCCCCGCGCCGCTCGCCGCGACGGCAATGCCGTTGAAAGCCAGGCTGAATGCGAGGTTCCACTTGATGACCCGGAGCATCCGGCGGCTTAGGTGGACGAGAAAAGGCAGTTTTGAAATGTCGTCGTTCATGAGGGCGATGTCGGCGGTTTCGAGCGCCACGTCCGTGCCCGCCGCGCCCATCGCGATCCCCACGTTGGCGGTGGCGAGAGCCGGGGCGTCGTTTATCCCGTCGCCGACGAAAACCACGACGCGCCCCTCCGCCTGAAGCTCCCGGATGGGACTGGTCTTCTCCTCCGGCTTCAGTTCGGACCAGACATCCGACAGCCCGAGGGATTCGGCGATGAGCCGCGCGGATTTTTCGTGGTCCCCGGAAACGACCCCGATGCGCTCAACGCCGAGGCCGCGCAGTGCATCCACGGCGTCTTTCGCGTTGGGGCGGACGTGGTCCGCCACGCTGATGACGCCGATCGGAGTGTGGTCTTCATAGACGACGAGAGGCGTTGCGCCCCGGTCTTTGAAGCTCTCGAGATGGCCCCGCAGGGGCATGGGGATGCTCATGCTGCCTCCGCTTATGTAGGCGCTCCCCACTTCAATGAGCCTATGTCCGACGAGCGCCCGCGCCCCGAGCCCGATCTCCGTGAACATCTCCTCCGCACACGCTATCGTTATCCGTGCGTAGTGCGCCGCCTTCAACACGGCGTAGGCCAGCGGGTGGGTGCTGTTCTGTTCCACGCAAGCGGCGGAGGCCAAAACCTGCCTCGGCTCCACGCCTTCTATCGAAACGATGTCGTTGACGCGCGGCTTGCCTTCGGTGAGCGTCCCGGTTTTATCGAAAAGGATCGCGTCCACCCGCCCGATCTCTTCCAGGAAAGAGCCGCCCTTGACAAGTATCCCGGACTTGGCGGCCCTCCCCACCGTGGCGATGATAGCCGTCGGGGCGGCGAGGATCAGCGCGCAGGGGCAGCCGACGATCAACACCGTAATAGCCCGGCTCATGTCGCCGGTTGCAAGCCACGCCGCTCCGGCGCAGGCGAGTATGGCGGGGGTGAAGAAATACGCGTAGCGGTCCACCAGTCGCGCGACGCGGGGTTTGTGGCGCTCTGCCTCGGAGACGAGCCTGATGATGCGCCCGAGCGTCGTGTCCTCGCCGGTCCGCGTCACCTCGATCTCGATGACGCCGTTTTGGTTGAGCGTTCCCGCGTAGACGGCGTCGCCGATGGTTTTCTCGACCGGGATGGGCTCGCCTGTCATGGAGGATTCGTCCACCGCAGTCACGCCCTTCCGGATTATGGCGTCCACCGGCAGCCGCTCGCCCGGGCGCATGAGCAGAAGGTCGCCCGCGTTCACTTCCGAGATGGGAACGGTGCGTGCGATGCTGCCCGATCCGTCGCCCGCGTTTTCGATGACCGTCGCTGTTTTGGGGGACAGGTCGATGAGAGAGCGGATGGCCTTCCGGGCGGAATCCGAGGTCGCCTGTTCGATGATGGAGCCCATTACCATGATGAAGCTGACGACGGCCGCGGACAGGTAGTCGCCGTAAAGAATGCTTGCGATGATAGCGAGGCTTACGAGTTCGTCCACGTTCGCCCTGCGCCGGGTAAGCCCCCGGATGGCCCCATAGACGATGGGGAGGCCGTTCAGCGCTACGGATGCGAGCGCGAGCGCGATTCCGGCCGTGGAAGGCCCCGTGCTGCTCCTATCCCATAAATAGCCCGAGAGTGCGAGCGCGCCTCCCGCGAGGGCCTTCAACAATTCTCCGGAGCCGAGCAGCTCCCTGTAGACGCCGAGTTGAGAAAATCTGCCGATCATGTGCTTTGGGTCCTTTCCTTGCGCCGCCCTTCGGTTGACTTTGGAGTTGGTTGGCAGTTTGTGTTGGACTAATTCAAATCACGATACCGTGATTAATTCATTCAGACGGAAAAATCAAATGAAAATAGTTTCTATAATAATACAGTATTAGTTTGAGCTAATTATGCGGCCTTTTCAAGTCTCCTCGGCCGGCATTCCTGCGATGTGCATGCAACCACAACCTCGGCAGGGAAATAAGGTGATTTCCGAGAAAACTATTACCTCAGCAATGGTTTTTCAAATTATGCTTCAAGCGAGCGTAAGTTTGATTTTGGCAGCGTTGGGAATTTGCACCACAAAGTAAGGAATTAGAATTTGAGTTT
>CALFXO010000175.1 GCA_937958025.1 uncultured Syntrophobacteraceae bacterium | reverse complement strand
ACCGCTACCTCGCCAAGGTCGTGTTTGGATAGTCAAAGTCATGCGATTGCCCTGGGGTAGCCATTTGTTTGCCAACCCGCTGTGAGGTCTCTTCATGGAGACGCTCCTGCTCTGCGGCCCGAGCCTGCAACTTCTCAGCGGCTTCCGCTTGGAGCTTGGCCTTTTCCTCAGGATCGAGCAGATAGCCCTTGCTCTTCCATTTGATTTCGACCCCGGTTCGATTGTTTTTGACATAACCCGCCGGATGACCGTCGAGGTATCCGACATAAAAACCGGCCTTCTCTCCCTTTTTGTCGCCTTCAACGTGTATCCGGTGTTTCTGGCCATCCATAATCGGATGTGCACCATCCACAACGGCCCCGACGCTGCGAAGCGCTTCGGCAAATTCCTCGTGAGGCATCATGGGCGGAGCCTGCTCCCGAACAGATGCATTCTCCGGCAGCCACCTCCTGAGTCTCTCGATATCGCCCTTGGGACCGACATACCAAGACTTGACGGCCCTGTCCCAAAGCGCGCCGGCAGCCTTGGCCGCTATCCGCTCACCATAGGGCACAGCCAGATACCGGCGTTTTGGCTCCGTCATCTGTGCAGGAGCCTCGGTCTTGGCCTCCGTTGCGTCTCTTGCCCATTTCGCAAAGGGCTGAGGGTCAACACCATTAGGAACGCACCATAACTGCCGCTCACGATCCCAACGCGCTCCAAGAGCCTTGGCTTCATTCTTCTCACGGAAAGGGACGCTCAGGTACGTTATTTCTTTCATGCCAGCCGTTGACATCTGCCCCCGGCCCCGATCTTCCCATTGAGTTTCACACAGGTCGTTGTATTTTCTCAGCACCTCATCTTGCAGAGTCGGCAGGGCGGCATCAACCAACACAGTTTTCAGCCTGATCTCATCTCTTATGAACGCTTCAACGTCCCGATCATTCATCCGGAGCAGCTCGGAAAATCTATTTTCCTCGGTCCACTTCTCCCATTGCTCTTGCAAATAGTGGTCGGCATCGACCACCGCATGATGGGCATCGATAGTCTCCGCAAAAGGCTCCAAAGTCTTTTCCAACGCCTGCAAAAACGAATTGTATTTTTCCGCCGCCGACTGAGCGGCATCGCCCAGCTCCTGGAAGTCGAAAGCGGTTCTTTGCACCTGCTGGATCTCGTTTCGCAGGACTATGACTTCCGCGGGTGTGAGCTCATTTGCCATGTTCCTGTCCTCCGCCTTGTCGATAGTTTCGGCTTGCGATTCCCGTTGCTCCAGCTTCTGCTCAAGACTCAGCACGAATTCCTGGATCTTTTCGGCGGCCGCGGCGGCGCGAAAGACTTCCAACGGGTCATCCTGAAGGATTCTGATCCAGTTTGCGACATACGCCGCATGTTGCCCCGGATCGTGACCGATGCCGAGCTCATCGCCAAGAATCATGCTCGCGATCTCCGCCCTTAGCTCCTCTTTGGCGTATCCCTCGCTTCCAAACGGATGCCCGATGTCCCGGTCGAGCCGTGACGAATGCCCCGTCCAGTGCCCCAGCTCGTGAAGCGCGACCGCATAATAACGGTCGGCGCTGGGGAACTGACCTCTATCGGGCAAATGGATGCTGTCGGTCGCCAACCTGTAGAAGGCGCGATTGCCCCCGTTATGGCTCATCGAAGCCCCGGAGGCATTCAGGATGCCCTCAGCCCGTTCGATCGGGCTCCAGGTGACAGGCTTACGCTCTATCGGCGGAACGCCTTCGATCTGCTCCGCATTGAAAACGGTCGCTGAAAATACGCGTGGACGCTCAAGGCGTATTTCCTCCTTGATCGGATTCCCCTGTGGATCGAGAACTGGCATTCCCTGTTTGTCCAGCAGGTCTCGCTCCTCGCTGAACTTCCAATACTGGATTGGCGCGCCCTTTTCACCACGCCTCACCTGATAGCCCTCGGCCTGGGCCTGCTTATACGTCATCCAGCGCGGGTCCGTACACCCCTGGGACATGAGCTGAACGGCGTTGATGCCCTTGTAGCGTTTACCGGTCGTCGGATTTATCGGGATAAAAGAGCCGGGATGCCCGGGCTCCCAAGGCTTTTGCCATGGCGCGACGCCCTCCTTAAGTTGTTCGATCAATTTTTCGGCCACCTGCTCGTAAAACGGCTTCTTATCGTTCATGGCCTGTCTCCGCTTCCAGTAGGTCGACGCTGCTTTCGATGGCATCCTGCTCGCTCAGAGCATCCTCGATGAAGGCGCCGGCAAGCTCGGCTTCCTCCGGATCAAACTCCGCCTGGTAGCCGGGCGTGTCCGCATCGGCAAGCTTTTCTCGCAGCGCCTCGGCGGCATCTCCCCTGGCGTCAAAGATCACAACTGATGTTGGCTCGTTCATTGTGTCTCTCCTTCGAAAAACAAACGGGTTCAAGTATCCAGGTCCTAAAACAGGCGGCTTTATATCAGGGCGCTTTGTTGTCGCTCGCCGACGTCTCGGCGGCCAACACATCTCGGGTATTGAAGCGTCGAGCCAGCCAGTCCGCCCATTTCCGGGCAGCTCGAACCAGCTTGGCGCGGTATGCGGCATTAAATCTTGGTGTTCTCGAATGGTAGTTGGCGGCTCGGGTCCAGATGTCGCCCGCATCGTTTCGGAGGTGACCACGGAGCCGCCAAGCGGCGAGCTCATACGAATAACAGCCGGCGCTCGCAACGTCCTCGGGCGTAATGTTGTATTTCGCCAGCTCAGCCAGATACCCCGTGTTGAACTGCATCGGCCCGACATCGTAGGCGCCGTTGGTATTTCGTACAAAACGACCGGGTTTGCCGTCTTCCAATTCCGCCACCGCCAAAACGATATTGGCCGGCACATCGTATTTCACGGCCGCGATCACCGAGCACATGACGCGCTCCTTTATTTCATCGGGCTGCAACTTGACGACGTTTATATATCCTTTGATCGGAGCATTGCTGTTTTGTCGCTCTTGCAGCTCTTCCACGATGCAGGAGCAGAAGCCCCTATGGACGTTCCCGGCAAGCAATAAGGAGCCGATAACGAAGAAGGGAGCCAGTGATCGTTTTGCAGCGGCAGCTTTCATTCCTGGGACTTCTTCTTATCGATGAAATCTCGGGCTTCCGGATGAGCAGCACTCAAACTGTCGCCGGAAAACAATGATCCATCTTCCTGGGCCGACTCTCTGCCACCGACGCCGCTATCCTGGGCCTTGATCGCCGCAGCCATCTTGCCGCCTATGGTTTCACTGGCAGCCCTTTTATATGAATCACGCGCCACTGTCCCGGCGGCCCTGGCTAATCTCACTCCCATGTCTACGCCAAGCCGCACGCCTGTCCCCATGACCCGAGCCAGACCGCTCGTATCCGCGACGGGTCCCCCAAGACCTGATTGAGCACTAAGCATGTTCGATCCACCACCCATCATGTTTGAACTGCCGCCCACGCTGCCTGTACCGCTCATATTCTCCTGGGCTTTTTGATAGGCTGCATATATCGCCTGAGCGCCGCCCCCCATAGACGCACCCCCGGCTGCCATTGCGGCCCATCCCGTCGCAGCCGCGGCCGTAGCCAGGCCAAAAGCGCCGACAGCAGCGCCGGAGCCAAAGTGGCCAATGCCGCCGCCAACCCATGCACCGGTGATTCCCGCTATCAGTGACGGCACTTTATCGACCAGATAGAGAAGGATGATTACTACGGTGGCCATAACACTCAGCTCCTTGAAGTCCATCCCCGCGCTCATTCCGGCGTAGTAGGAATCGAGAAAGCTTGCGCCTATTCCAATAAGAAGCGTCATTGCCAGCAAACTCGCCGCAACCCCTAGCACGGTCTTGTAGTAGTTGATCGCAATGTCGGACGTCCATCTGGAGCCGCCAAATCCCAGGAAGAAGACCCCACCGTACATGAGAATCCAGGCGGAGCACAGCAGCACAAGCATATTCACGCCGATCAGGGAGATTACCACCAATATGATTCCACTGAGAATCACACCAATGAAGCTGTCTACGGGACTCCAGAACGACGTGTTATCGAGAGCTTTGAAAAAGATGTCGAAGCCTATATCGACAACCTTGGACGGGCTTAAACTTGCCCCAACACCGGTTGCCTCTCCGCCAATCTGTCGAAGAGATTGAATAATAGTGTCAGCAAAGTGCGGACCGTTAATCAGCAGCCACCAGAAGAAGCCGGTAAAGACCGTGAACCGCACAAGCTCCGCAAAGAACTCGCCGATGTCCGCTTTTCTCAGCGCCATCATCCCGAAAGTCCACACCATGCTGATGGCAACCAGCATCCAAAACAGTCGGGATGCATGAGTAATGACTATCGAAGACCAAGCGCTAGAAGCCTGCTGGTATTTCTCCAGGACATTATCAAAGACATTGGTGTCCAATGCGGCCGCGACATCTATTGAATGGAGAAGTACACCGATTAGGAGCACGAGCATTACTGTGCACTTGAGGAATAAGAGACGCTTTGTATTCTTTCTTCTCACCATGATCTTGTTTCACTTCGATATAGATTCTTCCCGCTTACCGTTCGTTCGTGGATTACTCTCTGTCCGGCATTCATGGCGGCACGGCAGTTGCGCGCCTCTGGCGTATCCACGGTTTTGCTTACACCTCGATTCTCACAGTCCTTACGAACCGCCTCCCTTTCCTCATCATGCGCCAAGTAGTAATCCACCGTTCTGACCTCAGCCTGCGGCTCCTCCCATCGATAGTACAAGGTCAAACCCACTGAAGACGCTGCAATCAGCCCCAGAAGAAGCAAAATAATCTTAATTCGCATAGACTATCTCTCTCCTTTCACCATGATCTCGCTTCACTCTTATATAAATTGCCTCCACTAATGGCCTGCTCATGAGCCGCCTTCGCCATCGCGTCCTTGTCGGCGTCGGCCTGCAGCCTGGCTACTTCCGCAGCCTGCTGCGCGAGCAACATGCTGCGGATCTGCATCAACTGCGAGGCCTGCTCGCTCGCAAGCTGGTTGGTCAGTTGGATCGCTTCCATACGGCCCTGGACTGTTTCCGCAGAACGCTGCAACCTGACCAGGTTCTCCGCATCCTGTTGAAGCCGGTTTTGCTGTAGCTCGATGCCTTTTATGACGGCGTCGTTCGCCCACTTTTGCGCTTCCGACCCAGCCGTTTGGGAGCTGCGCAACGCCTCCATCTCTTGCTCTGTGCAGCCATTGGGACCAAAGCAGGGAGAGCTTCGGTAGTAGTTCACGTCCTGGAACTTGGCCAGATATGCGTCGATGCTCCCTGCCTGTTGCTTGTAATTTTCGAGAGTGTCTACGGTGCTCAGAACACCTTCCATAATCTGGTTCGCCTGGTCCCATAGATATATCGAAGGGGCCATCGTGTTGCGGATCTGGTCCTCATACTGTTGAAGCTGCGTTTGATATTGCTCCAACTGCTTCAGCGTTTGCGATACGTTCTCCATGGCGCTGACTGTCGTCTGTGTGATGTTGGTGACATCGATTACCGGGATGCCCCCAGCAACTGCCTGGACCGCCGACATGAAGGAAAAGAGCGCCGCCGCTAAAACATCGGTCAAAAAATTTGGGGAAGCCTTCATCGAACCCCTCCTTTTCGGTGCTGGCTGTAATAATCGAAAGACTCGTAGGGCTTCGTGAACGTGAGATCCTTAACCACCATGACGTTAAAGCGATATCCGGGACGGATCATTAGCGTCGGGGCGACATTCAAGTTCTTGGAAACCATTTGAGCCATGACCGCACCGAGTTGCTGGCCCAGCGCTTCGCTTAGAGCGTCGCTCGCCCGTTGCGTGTTTCCCTCTTTATTGTTTGAATCCTGACTGAGGCTCACTCCGGCGACAATTCCCGACATGAGAAACGCCGAGCTGAATGTCCTGAAGTAGTGGTTATCCACCTTGTCTTGAAAACCGCTGTATCCCGCGCCGTCGGCTCCCGGCATGGCGCCTATGTCCATGGCTTTTCCGTCAGGGAAGACAATGCGCTGCCAGGCAACGAGAATCCGCTTCTGTCCATAGGCCACATCGCTCGAATACGATCCGACCAAACGGGAGCCCTGTGGAATCAACATGCACCTGCCGGTGGCCGTGTCGTATACGTTTTGGCTCACCTGGGCGATGATCTGACCGGGCAATTCGGAATTGATCCCGGAAATCATCGTGGCCGGAATAACGAAGCCAGCACGCAGCTCATAGGGGGTTCGCGGCGCCTCCGCCTTAGAATCGAGTCTCCATCGATCATTTTGCCAGCGCCCTTCAAATTGGCTTATGTCATTGCGACTGCTTCTCCCAACCGAACCGTCAACGCGCCGCGGCGCCGCTCCATCGGAGTCGCTTGTCCCCATTCCCTGAAGTTGAGCGAGGCGGGCTTTATAGGCCGCCGTCGGATCGTTAAGCATCACGTCACGGCGGATG
>CALFXO010000174.1 GCA_937958025.1 uncultured Syntrophobacteraceae bacterium | reverse complement strand
TCCCTGCCGGAAATGAGGCGCTGATGTTTGTCCTTTTTCCGGGCGAGTCGGCGGCGCCCTTTTCCCCAAAAAGCCAAAATGAGAATTGCCGCGTCCAGTTCGTCATGGAAACGCATGCCGTCCGCGATCATCGCGGAACCGCAGTTGGGAGGCGCCGTCCCGGTGGTCTTAACGATGCCCCCCGCCGATTCGATGCAGGCGTATTCCGGGGGGAGTTGGTGGGCCGATGGGCGGCTGCGGGCGAAGTCGATGGGGCCGATCCCTTTGCGGAGGCTGTTCACGAGGTGGTTGAGAGCGTTCAATGCCCCACGGTGGGGCTTCCCGAGTGTTATGAGCTTGCGGGTGATCTCGGCCCCACCCTCCTTCTCGGTGAACCACCGGGCAACGAGCCCGCCCATCGAGTTCGCCCATCGAGTTCGCCCATCGAGCCCGCCCATCGAGTGGCACACAAAAATGAACTTGGCCTCGGTGAATTCGCCGCCCTGCGCCGCCATCGCTCAAGGGCTGCCTCGACGATGCTCTTTAGCCGCTTGCTGTTGTACCTATTGGAGAGCCGCCAGTCGTAGGCAACGGGCAGCAGATTGGGAATGCGCTGCGGATTGTTCGGATTCCGTGGGGCGGGTGTGATGCACTGGAGTTCCGTGCGAAGCCAGTCGAGTAGCTTCTTGTATCCCAGATTCATGGTCCACAGGCCGGGGAGCACGTGGATGTCCGGCATGAGAGCGACTGGCTCGACGCCGTCTCCGGGCCTATTGTCGCCGACGCCCTTCGGGAGGGTGAGCGCCTTGATGCTGCGCCCCATGGTCTTGATGGCCTTGAGGGCCGCCCCTCCCGAGGGCGCCCATACGAGCTTGCCGATTTTAGAAAGGGTGCTCCCTAGTATGCCTGGCAGCACGACGACGATATCGCGGGTCTTCCTTGCTCTGGCATTGCAACCCTCCTTGCGCATTGAATGAACGGGTGGAAGATGCCGAATGTTCAAAACCGATGGAAACGCCGTCGATAGGCGCTGCTCCCGCCCTGCCTCGGCGGCGTCCTGGAGCGGGTCGTATTTATGCCGTCGAGGATTGGAAAGCACTCTCTCGTAGACCCGGCATCCTGCCGTGGTTCCATGTTGTCGAGTTCCCGTCACGGGTGACGCGGGCAAAACCCCTTGGCTTTCCGAATGTTGTTTTTTCCAGTCTGTTAGTGCTTTTTGAACTGTGAGTGCAGGGGTTCCCTGTGTCCTCCAATGCTCCCAACTCTAATGGATCGTCTTATCCAACCCCTCCGCTGGCAACCTTATTGGAGGAATCCCACCCCAACGGGCCCATAACTTTCCATGGGATCAGTCGCCAGAGGATTCGCCGAATGACTCCTCAGACGCAACGCCGAAATGCCTGACGATCTCCTCCAGTTGTTCGTCGGAATCAAACGAGATGGTGATGGAGCCTTTCCTTCCGCGTTTCTTGAGGAGCACGCGCGCTCCCGCGACGCGCGCGGCGAGGGCGGACTGCATGGAATCCTGCATCTGGAGGAGTCGGGGCTCCAGCGCCGGCCTTTCGGCAGGCTCGGATGCGGGGGCCTTCGCCGCGAACTGCTCGGTCTGGCGGACCGATAGCCCTTTGGCGATCACCAAGTCTCTGGCGGCGCGCTGCGCGTCGGCGTCGGGGAGGGCGAGAAGTGCGCGGGCATGGCCCATCGAAAGCCTCTCGTTCAGCACATCCTCCTGGACATCCGCGGGCAGGAGGAGGAGCCGCAGCAGGTTCGTCACGGTGGAGCGGTTCTTGCCAACCCGGTCGGCGATTTCCTCTTGGGTGAGGTGGAACTCCTCATGGAGGCGCTGGTAGGCGAGCGCTTCTTCTATACAACTAAGGTCCCGGCGCTGGATGTTTTCGATGAGCGCAATTTCGAGGATTTCGGGCGCCGTAGCCTCCCGGACGATGACGGGGACTTCCGTCAGGCCTGCCGACTTCGCGGCCTGCCAGCGGCGCTCTCCGGCGAGTATCTGGTAGTCGTCGGGCGAATCCGTGCGGGTTACGAGGAGGGGCTGCAAGATCCCCTTCTCATTGATCGATTGAGCCAGATCTTCCAAGTCTTCTTCGCTAATGATGCGACGCGGCTGGTAGGGGTTGGGCTGAAGCCGCTCGATGGGGCAATAGAAAACCTGAATGTCGTTTTTTTGCAGCCACTCGCTCGAGCCCAGCAGGTCGCCGAGGCTCCGTCCGAGTCCGCGTTTCTTGTCTACCATGGGGATATCTCCTGCTCTGCTGCTACTTGCCGCTCTCGGCGAGGATTTCATCGGCGAGCGCCGCATAAGCTTGTGCGCCCGCGCAGTTGGGGTCGTAGAGGTTGACTGGCTGTCCAAAGCTCGGGCATTCGCTAAGGCGAATGTTACGGGGAATCATGGTCTTAAACACACGACTGAAGTGCTTGCGGACCTCGTTCACCACCTGGTGCGCCAGGTTGTTGCGGCGGTCGAACATGGTGAAGAGGATGCCTTCGAGCACGAGGTGCGGGTTCCAGCCGAGCTTTACTTTGCGGACGGTTTCAAGCAAGAGGGTCAACCCTTCCATGGCGTAATATTCGCACTGGAGAGGGATGAGCACGGAATCCGCGGCGATGAGGCTGTTGATGGTGAGCATCCCGAGGGACGGAGGACAGTCTATGAGGATGTAGCTGTAGGCGTCGCCAAGCTCTTCGAGGCGCGTCGCTAAAATGCGCTCGGGCTCCTCGAGGGAGCGTAGCTCCCATTCGACGGCGGCGAGGTCGGCATTGGCCGGGATAAGGTCGAGTTCCAGTTCGGGAAAGGGACGGACCGTGGGGATGGGTGATGCTGCGTCGGTGAGGAAGGTGTAGAGGGTCGGCGACTTGAGGGCGGGACGCACGCCCACGCCGCTCGATGCGTTTCCTTGCGGGTCTCCATCGATCAGCAGGACCTTCCCTCCCTTCCTGCCAAGGCTCGCCGCCAGATTGATGGACGTGGTGGTCTTACCGACGCCGCCTTTTTGATTGGCGACTGCGATGATCCTTGCCATAGACTTTTTTCGACTCCCGTGATGCTTCGGTTGCATGCGTGTGTTGAGGACAGGGGATGGCGACCGTGGACGCCGCCTCCCGTGGAATGTTCCACGTGGAACATGCAGGACCGCTTCTGCTGATAGCGCTCTACTTCTAACGCCTTGTCAGGCATGCTTTTGCAGATTTGGGCGAGCGAATGCGAACCCTAACAAAAACCTTGCCCCCTGGCGCGGCGCCCCGTAGCTCGCCGCACCCGTTGCTCCCAACCTGCAAAATCTAGCTCGACGCTCCACCAAGTCTTCCGAAAATGACCTGCGGCGTCAGGGGAGCCCTGGCGAATTGTCGTCCGGCAGCTCTATGCTCCACGCCCCGAGCTGGTCGTGACAACGAATGATGAACTCCTCCCCCTCGCCCGACTCCACGCGAAAATACCGCAGAGGACTTCGGCGCGCATCCGCATACCCCTCATACCAGCGATCCAACACTCTTGCAATTACATAATGCCGCCCACGCCACAAAAATCCCCTGGGCTCTTGCGAGGCGCGATATTCGCTGCGAGATTCAACCTCTATCCTCTCTAAAATCATAGCATTCTCCGCCTCCGGCAGCCAGTTGCCATTTCCGGCGAAAGTCCCCCACCAACCCCCCTCCACGGCGCATTGACTCCGTTTGCGCGACGAACCGCCCAACGCCGCCTCATCCGCCGCCAATTATAATAACGTCCCTACGTAAATGGAAACACTTTCCATAAACCCGCCATCGAAGCGCACCGTTGCGCGTCCGCCCCATACAACCACGACACCCGAAACCTCAGCCCTCTTTCTGCCAAAGCATCACCTGCCGGGGAGCATCCGCGCCGGGCAGCGAGTAGCTCCTCGCGCCGTCGAAAAGCATCCCGGCTCGGCGAAGCATTTCATCGTCGATCGCGGCAGCTTCGACGGGTCCAGCCTCCGGTCCCGCCCACCACGCCAAAACCCCGCCATTCTGAAGCCATTTTGGCGCCAGCTCCGTAAGCACCCCCTCGTCAAGCCGCACTGCGCGTATAACGATCAAACGGACCGACGCCAATGAACCGCCACCCAGCGCAACTCCAAGGTCCTCCCAGCGGCTCTGCACCGCCCGTAGCCGAGAAAGTCCCAATTGCGCAATTAAATACTTAAGAAAACTAACTTTCTTTCTGTTCGACTCCACCAGGACCATGTCCAGCCCCGGACTCAGCACCTTGAGCGGAACTCCGGGAAACCCGGGCCCAGTCCCTACATCCAGCGCAAGCCCCTCGCGCGGCAGCCAACTCCCCGGAATCATTGAATCCAGCACGTGCTTTACAACCACGTCCCGAACCTTGGTAATCCGGGTAAGGTTAACACGCTCGTTCCACTCGAGCATCAGCCGCGCGTGTTCAAAGCAAAGCTCCGCCTGCGCCTGAGTTAGAGCCATTCTACGGCCTTCGGCCATCTCAAGCAGTTCCTCTGTGAACTCCCGCTCGTTCAAATCCATCGCCTCCCCCCGCAACTAATCGTTACGCTCCGCTCATGACGCGCAATTGCTTTTTCCACGAACTCCCGGTATATTAGCTCCGTGATCGCACCGACGCCAATATAAATCATAGCGCTCTATCAGGAGGACTTGGACATGGAGGAAGTAGACGGTAAGCTGATTCCCATCCTCCGCGAGGGAATCGATGTCATAAAAATGATTTTTTTCAAGAAGTTGAAAGATAGGCTCGCCATTAACCACTCGGCATCCGACGGGCCGTTTGTCGGACGACTTGCCGGGGCGATTGTGAACGATCTGTTCGGCTCCCCCAACCCCGAAGCGCAATTCGTTATCTTCGCCAAACAAAATCAGAGCATTATCGACGCCGAAATGAATAGATTATCTGAAAATTTCGAGGAGATGCGCATACCGCTCACCGACGCGCTCCGGATGCAGTTTCTGTGCGATCATCAGGAAGGCGTCGACTCTGCGTCGGTGCTTGCGCGGGCGAAAGATCTGCATATTCTTATGGTGGAAAGAGAAGTTCCACTCCCTGCAAGCTTCCTCAATCTTGTACGCAAGCTCGGCGGGAGCTTCAATATTCTGGCGGCGCAGCAGCCACCGATATAAAATGTTACACTCGATGTCGGCAATGTCCAGCTAGGTCCTTGCATTTAGTGTGCAGGCTTCCTGCCCTTTGGACTGCAAGGCGTTATGGATCTGTGCTCTCAGCCCCTCTTACTGCTGATCTTTTCCCGGTGGCGGCGCTGGTTCCGCTTAATGGAATGCCTTGGAAATGGGTGCTACAGTCGGCGCACGAAGGCATGGCAACGTTTTGTTCGAGATCTGCCATGAACTTCTTCACGCAGTCAGAAAGGAACGCCCATGTAAGACGCTCAAGACTGAGACGAAATTCAGGATGAAGAACAAAGGCTTACAGATGCATACGAGAGGCGTTTAACGGCTCCCGTCGTTACAACGCCGCTTCTCTAAGTAAAACTAATACGTTGCACCAAGAACGAAGCGGAGATCCATAGGACGCCGGATGTCTACTGGGTAGCGCAAAAGTTGTTCGCCTTCATTAGACCATCAAACAGCTCCCTGTTGCATTGGGAATCCTAGACAGAGGGATATTTGGGGAGCTGCTTTTCATGATTCCACTGGCAGCATAGGCCATATCCCACGGAAGTGCACCAGCGCGCCCCCATTGGGTGTCAGGTTTAGGAGCTTTTCAATGCCCAGCCTCGCTCCAGCCCCCCCCGAGGGCCTTGTACAGCGCCACCAGATCGAGCGCGATGTTAGACGTGCTCTGCGTCAGGGAGTCTTCCGAGGAGTAGAGCGAAAGCTGCGCCGTGAGGACTGTCAGGAAATCCGATTGACCGGCGGTGTATAGCTCCATGGCGACCTCGACGGCCTTGCGGTTTTGCGCCACGGCTTCTTTGAGCAGTTCGTGGCGCTCCTGTTCCCTCGCGTAGGACATGAGAGCGGTTTCGACGTCCTTAAGCGCCGTGAGGATGGCCTGCCGGTAGGTGAGAAGCGCCTGCTCTTCAATGGCGTTCTTTGCTTCGATGTTCCAGCGAATTTTTCCGGCGTCGAAGATCGGCCACTGGACGCTCGGTCCTAGAGACCATGCGCGGCTGCTCCAACGGGCTGCTGAGGCGAGGTCGTCGCCGGAGAACCCAAGGGCGCCCGTCAGGTAAAATTTGGGAAAAAGGTCTGCCGTCGCGACCCCTACGCGGGCGGTCGCGGCGTGGACCTGTGCTTCGGCGCGCCGGATGTCGGGTCGTCTCTGGAGGAGTTCCGACGGCAAACCGACCGGCACGTAAGGAGGCGTCAGCGGGATGGGCTGAACAACCTGGAGTTCCTGCACAAGTGCGGTTGGCTCTTCACCCAGCAACACCCCAAGATTGTAGATGGCCTGACGGGCGCTCGCCTCGAGTGTAGGGATGCGCGCCGCCGTTGTAGCCGCCTGAGCTTTGGCGCTCGCATTGTCGAATGCGCTCACGTATCCCGCCTCAAATCGCCTCCGCGTGATGTCCGCCGATCTGTTCTGCGATTCCAGGTTCTTCTTCGCGATGGCTATTTGCTCCTGGTAGCCGCGAAGGTTCGCGTAGTTGATCCCCACTTCCGAGACGAGCGTCACCAGAACGTCTCGGCGGTCTTCGACTGCCGCGAGGAGGTCAGCTTCGAGCGCTTCGACGTTGCGGCGCTGTCCCCCGAAAATGTCGAGTTCCCACGAAGCGTCGAGTCCCGCCGCAAAGAGGTCCGTCTTTGTCCCCTTCGATTTGGAGGAGGAAGCTGAATTTTCTCCTGTTTCGCTATGCGTATAGGACGCAGAGGAGTCGACCGCTGGCCAGAGCGCTGCTCCGCCAACGCCCCCCAGCGCCCTCGCCTCGCGAATGCGCGAAGTCGCCTGTTGGATGTCGAGGTTGGACTGAATGGCTTTTCCGATTAGACGGTTCAGCGTTTCGTCGTCAAAGTTTTTCCACCATTCTTCCAGCATTACGGGCTCGGAACCGTTGACCGAACTGATGGGCCCCTGACCGGAGGGATCTGCGCCCGCCCACTGCGCCGGGAGCGATGCCTCCGGGGGCTTGAAATTGGGCCCGACGGCGCAGCCCGCGAGCATAAGAGCGACGATGCAGATTCCCGGAAGGAGCCGGATACTGGAAACCGGCGCCGGTTGTGTTCCCCTGTTGCGTGCATTCCATATGTTCTGCGGCATGGCGCAATTTGTCCTTATTCGTAGCGTAGTGCAATGATCGGGTCGAGTCGTGAGGCCTTCCACGCGGGATAGTACCCAAAGACGATTCCAACCGAGGCGGAGACCGCGAATGCTGCCATTATAGCGCCCGCCGAGGCCTCCGTCGGCCAGTGCAGCAGACTCGAAACGAGAACGGACGCACCACGCCCGAGGAGAATCCCGGCAAAACCTCCAAGAAAGCAGAGAACCACGGATTCTGCTAGAAACTGCTGGAGGATGTTTCGCTGCCAAGCCCCCACCGCCATCCGCAGACCGATTTCCCGCGTGCGCTCCGTGACCGAAACGAGCATGATGTTCATGATGCCGACGCCGCCTACGAGTAGCGATATCATCGCGACGGCCAGCAGCAGGCGGGTCATTACGTTGGCGGTCGAGGAGAGCGTGTTGGTCATCTCCGTCAGGTTCCGGATGTCGAAATCGTCCGGTTCCCCTGCGGCGATGCGGTGCTTTTCGCGGAGAATTTCCTTGATTTGTCGAATGGCCTCGGGTATCTCGTCGGTGGACGTCGCCGCCGCCATGATCCTGTCCACGTTGATGAAGCGCACCGGCATGGGAGTGTTCATAGCCTGCGTCGCCGACTGCGCCGGATACAGACCCCCTCCTCCACTCGGGTAAAGCTGGCTCGTCGTATTGGTCTGAGTTGTGCTCGAAGCGCTAGAATAGCTCTGTGTGGCGTTGGCGAGCGATGTCCCGGCCACCCTGTATTTGATGGTTGTCCAAGGGGCGATGAGGACATCGTCCTGGTCCATGCCCATCATGTTCGCCCCTTTTTCCGACAGGACTCCGATCACCCGGAGCGGGACGTTATTGAGGCGCACTTCCTTTCCAATCGAGGATTCTCCTTGGAAAAGCTCGCGCACGACGGTCTTTCCCACGAGGCACACCTTGGCCCCCGTCCGCACGTCCTGGTCGGTGAAAAGGTCTCCTTCCGCCACGCTCCAGTCCCGAACGTCGAGGTAGGAGGGCGTGGTCCCGTTGATGTCGTTCGGCGACCAGTTGCGGTTGCCGTAGATGATCTGCGTGCGGGCGCGGACAAGGGGCGCCACGGCGCGCACGGCGGTCGCGGAGTCGCGGATGGCGTCCACGTCCTGGGGGGTGAGGGTCATGACGCTCCCGGCCCCGAAGGAGATGCCCCCGCTCGCCGCCGCGCCCGGAAGGATGATAAGGTTATTGGCCCCCATGCTGCTGATGCTCTTCTGGATGGCCTGCGAGGACCCGTGGCCTATTTCCATCATGGCGATGACGGCGGAAATGCCTATGACGATCCCGAGCGTCGTGAGCGCCGCGCGCATTTTATTGCGGCGAAGGCCTCCAAGCGCCGTGGACATGAGGCTGCCCATCCTGGGGGCCCCTCCCCCGATCTCCCCCTGGGGCTGCTCGAGGGCGCCGCGCAGGGTGAGCGCCCCGCCCGTCATTTGTTGGTCTTCCGCGCCGCCGCGTTGGGTGGTGGGCGCGCCGCCGTTCGCCTCCGCCTCGATGACGCCGTCCCGTATCCGTATGATGCGGCCAGCGTGGCGAGCGACGTCGTCGTCGTGAGTGACCAGCACGATGGTCACCCCTTCCCTGTTCAGCTCCGCGAAGATTCTCATGACTTCCTCGCTCGTCGTGGAGTCGAGGTTTCCCGTCGGCTCGTCCGCGAAGAGGATGGGAGGGCGGTTGATGAGCGCTCGGGCGATGGCCACCCGTTGCTGCTGGCCTCCGGAGAGCTGCGAAGGCTCATGGTCTAGCCGGTCTCCCAGCCCGACGCGCCGAAGCATCTCCTCCGCGCGCTCTCGCCCTTCACGCTCCGAAGGAGCGTTTGGCGCGTAGGAGAGCGGCATGCGCACGTTGTCAACGGCGGTCGTTCGGGGGAGCAAGTTGAAGTTCTGGAAGACGAACCCCATCTTGAGGCTTCGGAGCGCCGCCCGCTCGTTCGTGGAGAGCGCGGAGGCGTCGCGCCCGTCGAGGATGTAGCGCCCGGAGGTGGGGCGGTCGAGGCACCCAAGGATGTTCATGAGGGTGGTCTTGCCGGACCCCGACGACCCCATAAGTGCAACGTATTCTCCACAGTCTATGTCCAGGGTGATTCCCTGGAGCACGGGCATGGAGACTTCCCCCAGCTGGTAGGTCTTACAAATATCGTGCAGTTCAACAAACGCCATCGGCAGTGTCTCCGATTCTCGTAATGCCCGCGTCCGCCCCAGCCTTAGGCGGCGGGGCGGGATGCGGACTTAATGACGCCCCCCCCTCATGATCTGAGGCGTGAAGGGGCTCTTGGCCTGCTGGTCGGACCCGGATGACGCGTTCGGGGAGGTCGTCCCGATGATGATTTCCATTCCTTCCTTGATTTCCCCGCCCTCGATCTCCGTCCGGACGCCGTCAGTTAGCCCCGCTCTCACGGGGACGCGCTCTGGCGCCCCGTCACGCAAGACCCACACGGCCGAGCCGTGGCTCTTGTGCGCGGTTTCCCCGCCACTGCCGCTAGCTTGTTGTGCATCGTTCCCGCCTCCCTCGCTTTCACCCCCGAACTTTCCTGCTAGGACGGATGGAGTCGTGCGCGGCCGCCAGCGAAGCGCCGAATTGGGGACGGTCAAAACATTGGAGCGCTCCCCAAGGATGAATTTGGCGTTGGCCGTCAGGTAGGGCAGGAGGACGCCGTCGGAGTTGTCCGTCGCAACTTCCACGGTGTAGGTGACGACGTTTTGCGTCACGGATGCGTTAAGCCGGATCTTGCTGACTTTGCCAACGAAGGTCTTGCCCTGGAAGGCGTCCACGGTGAAGACGACTGGCTGGTCCACCCGCACTTTCCCGATGTCGGCTTCGTTCACAGCGATCCACACTTCAAGGCGCTTAAGGTCCTTCGCTATGAGGAAGAGACTCGGGGCGTTGAGGCTCGACACAACCGTCTGCCCGATGTTCACGCGCCGGTCGATGATTACGCCATCCACCGGCGACTTGATGGTGCAGTAAGCGAGGTTCTGGCGCGCCCGCGCAAGGGATGCCTCCGCTTGGGCCACGCCCTTTTTCGCCTGCGTTATGGCCGCCTCGCCGACGGCGACGTTGGCCCTGGCCACTTCATAATCCGACTGGGCGGCGTCATAGGCGCTCTGGGAGAGAGCATCCGAAGGACCGAGCTTCCGCGCCCTGTTCCAGTCCCGCTCAGCTTGGACGAGCTTAGCCTTTAGTTGCAGCAAGTCCGCTTCGGACTTCACCACGGCGGCTTTGGCCTGCCCGAGCTGGGCTTCGTATTGGGCCGCGTCCGCCGCGTAGAGCGTGTCGTCTATCTGGGCCAGCACCATGCCTTGCTTAACGGATGAACCGTAGTCCACGATTTGCCCAGCAGCGTCCGAGCCAAAGGATACGATCTTACCCGCCACCTGAGCACCGACGTCCACCAGCTCTTCGGGCTCCACCGTGCCGCTCGCGCTGATGGCCGACTGGATGTCTTCCCTCGTGACCGTCGCTGTCCGGAATAAAGCGGCCGAACCTTCCTTCCCGGGCCGGGAATACTGTTTCCAGACCCATGCGGCCCCCAATGCTAGGCACAGCAAGATAATGATAGTTGAGACGCGTCTTGCGGATCGGTTCATCGGGTCCTTCCCCTCTTTCTATCCACGGTTTCTCAAAGCCCGCTCCCCCTCTGGAGTGGACTTCAGAAGGAGCGCATTAGACCGCGCAGGCTTCCATGGCTTCAATAATAGCCGAATTAGAGCCAAACCAATGTAAAGAATGAGTTAACGTAGGTAAAGAGTTGAAAACGAGGGGGCGGGGCTTTTTACATTTCTTTACCGATCTTTACAAAACCTTGCAAAGCAAAGCGCCTAGCTGAGCTCGAAGCGTTTTCAATCGTGCTGGCAGGTTTGTTTTGTGGAATGGGGTGAGCGAAAGCGAATCCCATTAGGGCTCAATCAGGAAAATGAAGGCTGACAGCTTGCTAGTGCTCTGTTTCTCCTCCATTCACCAGGGTTTCAAGGCTCCAGGGGGTGGG
>CALFXO010000173.1 GCA_937958025.1 uncultured Syntrophobacteraceae bacterium | reverse complement strand
CACCGAGATCTACACTCTTTCCCTACACGACGCTCTTCCGATCTGATCGTAGAGCATCTTCTCGAAATGCGGGACAAGCCACCGCTCATCCACGGAATACCTATGGAACCCGAAGCCCAGGTGATCGAACATGCCGCCGCTTCGCATTCCGTCGAGGGTTTTTTCCACCATCTCCAGCGCATGACGTTCTCCGCTTCGCAGGTGCCACCGCAGCAGGAAGGTCAAGTGATGCGGCGTCGGGAATTTTGGCCCCCCTCCAAATCCTCCCCACACATCACTAAAAGAAGCCTTTAGCTGCCCGTAGGCGCTTCTGAGCGCTTCAACTCCTGGAAGCCCGGCTCCTTCCGTCGATTTTCTCACCGGCTGCAAGGCGCTCGCCACCTCTTCACCCGCCTTCACCATGCGCGAGCGATCTTGAGCCCACATCGCCCCAAACTGGATCAGAATATCCCGGAAGCCCGGCATTCCCATCCTTCCGGTCCGGGGAAAGTATGTCCCCGCAAAAAACGGCTTCTTATCGGGCGTCATAAAGACCGAGAGCGGCCAGCCGCCATGGCCGGTAAGCGCCTGACAGGCGGTCATATACACCTGATCCACGTCCGGGCGTTCTTCCCGGTCCACCTTGATGGATATGAAATACTCGTTGAGCAACTCGGCAATTTCCCTATCTTCAAAGGATTCGTGCGCCATCACATGGCACCAGTGACAGGTAGCGTATCCCACGGACAGGAAAATCGGTTTATCCTGCTCACGGGCCGCCCGGAACGCATCCTCTCCCCAGGGACGCCAATCCACGGGATTGTCGGCGTGCTGCAAAAGATAGGGACTCTTTTCATTGGCGAGATGATTGGGCATATGGAGTCCTCCTCTCCACCCGACCGGTTCGCCGTGCAATTCATAGTAGAGAGAAGAAGGCTCCTCCCGGCTCCGGAATAACTTCCTGCGAGGGGTGGATCAAGGTTTAGTGAAAAGTTTCAAAAGCCGAGCCCTCTCGATCTCCTGTCGGCGGGGTCGGGGACGCTCCGCGCTACAAAACTCCCCCATACTATAATAATTCCCCCACGGAGGCGCAAGACTCGCGCAGACGCATCCCAAGCGCTACGGCGCCGGAGAAATGCTCGGCGCCGCCCGTTGGCGTAAGTGATAGGCAGCAAGCAGAAGCGGCTTTTCTACAATCGGGAAAATTCTCCTTCCGTCATCTCAAGGTGCATTCTCTTACACCGGCGGAAGGAGCCTCATGGCGCAGAGAACGCCGCAAGGCCCTTTCGCCGCAGCGTCCGTTAGACGCCGCCTCCGGCGCCATCCAACCGCGCCCCGGACTTCTCCATGAACCAGGCTGCGGCATCCGTATAATACAACTTCAGGTCCGCGAGCGTCCTGTAATGCTCCCGCTCGTCCATCACTATGTTTTCGATGAACCGCCGCCCCGCGGGATCATCGGCGCCGGCAAGCTTTTCCTCGAAAAAGCTTATGGAAGCATCCTCGAGCTCCATGCCGGTCTCTATGGCCGCGACTTGATCCACACAGGCGTCGGGCTTCGAGGAATGCTCCGTCACAATCTTGTTGAAAGCGCCTTTCACGTTTTCCGCCTGGTCAGGATAGTACTTGCAGGCGTCCCCCCAGGATTTCCCCTTCTTCATCTCTTCGTAGACTTCCTGAAGCCGCCGCGCGTGCTCGGCTTCCGCGTCCCGCAGCATCCCGAACGTCTCTCTCCCGATGTCGTCGGAGGCAGAGCACCCGTTCATGGACTGATCGTAAAGGGCCCTTTTCTTTTCCTTCATATCGAGGGCAGTGCAAAAGATATCCATCCATACGGTGTTTTCAGCAGTCATGAGCATCTCCCGGCATGTTGTGATCAGTTGACGGCGAATATCGCCTTCCTGCGAATCAAGCGGTTACGCTCCGGCGGCGGTGACGCCGGCTATTATAGTCGTTCCTGGCGGCAGGATGAAGGTTCGCTGCCCCAACTCCTGATCCAACATATAGAGGCCGCCCTGCGTCTTGTCCACCAGTCTGATCTTCTTCACCACATCGTCCGTGCTCGCCTCTTCCTCCACCTGCTCGGTCACAAACCACTGGAGGAAAGTGTTGGAAGCATGGTCCCGCAACTCTAAGGCGAGATCGACAAGGTTGTTGATCCTCTCAGTGACTTCCACTTCGTGATTGTATGCGTCCTCGAAAGCTTCGAGCGGGGAGCCCCAGCTGACTGGAGGCCCGTCGATCGGCTGCATCGAGACGCTCCCCCCCCGGTCATTTACAAAATTATAGAATTTTATGGCATGCGACAGCTCTTCCAGCGTCTGCGCCTCCATCCACCGGGCGAACCCCTGAAGATTCAGTCCCTTGAAATATGCCGCCATCGAGAGGTAAAGGTAGGCTGAGAAGAGCTCCCACTTTATCTGTTCATTCATGGCCTCTTGCATGCGTTGGTCAATCATCGTTCTTGCTCCTTGCAAAGGATGCGACTCCCAGCCTGCTCGCATAAGCGAGCAAGGGGACCCGCCAAATGATTCTTTTCTCATGCACTTGGAAGGGCGCCGCTTTGGAAAAGCCGAGACAGTCCCAAAACGCGGACGCTCACACGCATTGCGCCACCGCCTTGAGCACCGACTCATAATCCGGCTCGCTCGCTATTTCCTTGACCAACTCCACATAGCGCACGAGCCCTTCCCGGTCCACGACAAAGACGGCCCGTGCAAGCAATCGCAGCTCCTTAATCAGCACCCCGTACGCCGTCCCAAAGGAGGCGTCCCGGTGGTCTGAGAGCACAGTCAACTTATCGACTCCCGCCGCGCCGCACCAGCGTTTCTGAGCAAACGGAAGATCCATGCTCACCGTCAGGATGGCCACGTCATCTCCGAGTTTTCCCGCTTCGTTGTTGAACCGCCGGGTTTCAATGTCGCAAACGGGGGTGTCCAGGGAGGGCACCGACGAAATGATGCACACTTTCCCGCGAAACGACGAAAAATTAACAGGCGACAGGTTGAGATCTATGATCTCAAAATCGGGGGCCTTATCCCCCACCTTGATTTCCCCCCCGACAAGAGTCAGCGGGTTTCCTTTCATCGTAACGGCATTCGCTCTTTCTCCCATGACAGCCTCCTTTTTCTTGCGTAAAGCGCACTCCATCCTTCACCCAATAGGGTGTAAACAAGAAAACGCCAACGCTATAAAAATAGTGCATCATGAAAGAAAGACAAGTCATTATAAGAAGTTTTCACCCAGTCCGCTGGCAAGCCCCCCGTCACGGCATCCTCCCAACCTCTCAGACTCTCCTCGCGCCATCGAGAGCAGCCCGGACATTCTCGGCCATTTCCCTCATATCCAGGGGCTTCATCAAAACACAGCGCACCCCCAACTCCCGGCCTCTCTCCTCCGACGCCCCTATTCCCAGACCAGTGCATACGATGATCGGAATCTCCGGGCGGATCGCCAGCATCGCCTCGGCGAGATCCATGCCGGAAAGCAGGGGTATGGTTTGGTCGGTGATGACAAGATCGAAAGCGCCCGGATCGGAGCGGAAAAGGCGCAGCGCCTCCACGCTCGACGTCAGCCCCGTCACCTGATAGCCCAGATGCTGTAGAATCTGCCCGCAGATGTCCACCAGCTCCGGCTCATCATCCACAAAGAGAATCTTCTCCACCCCTACAGCGGTCGCCATCGGGGTCGCATCAGCGCCGCCGCCGGCCCCGGGAGCATTTCCCACTAGCGGCAGATAGACATTGAACGTCGATCCCTTCCCCTCCTCGCTGTACACCGTTATAGCGCCGCCATGGTCTTGAATGACGCCGTGGGCTACAGAAAGGCCAAGCCCCGTTCCCTCCCCTTCCCTCTTCGTCGTGTAAAAAGGCTCGAATATGCGCGATAGCACTTCGCTGCTCATCCCGCAACCGGAATCGACAAACGAGAGCAGCAGGTACCCGCCGGGCGGCAGATTGGGGTATTGCCTGGAAGCTCCCTCGTCTATCTCCGCCTTCCTGGCCACTACATCCAGGACCCCACCCTTCTCCCGCATCGAATG
Organism: uncultured Syntrophobacteraceae bacterium; assembly: GCA_937958025.1. GTDB lineage: Bacteria > Desulfobacterota > Syntrophobacteria > Syntrophobacterales > Syntrophobacteraceae > CALFXO01. Next base: position 12,159 of record CALFXO010000173.1, on the reverse strand, counting down.
AGCCGCATTGGCGCCAATATTCAGCACCACCTGATGGATCTGCACGGGGTCGGCCATCACCATGGCGGACTCCAGCTCCAGGCGCGTCCGGATTTCTATGTTTGAAGGCAGAGCAGCTCTCAGGAACCTCATGCTTTCTTTTATGAGGGGGCAAAGGTCCATCCCCATGACCCTCTGCTCCGACCGTCGCCCGAAGGTCAGAATCTGCCGGATCAGATTCTTGGCCCTGTCGCAGGCGCTCAGCACGGCTTTCAGGTTATTCTTGATCGGCTCTCCCTCCGACGTCGTGCACAGGGTCAGGTCGGTGTAGCCGACGATCACTCCTAATATATTGTTGAAGTCGTGCGCGATGCCGCTCGCCAGCGTCCCGATGGCCTCCAGTTTCTGGGATTGAATCAGCCGCTCCTCCAGGCGCTTCTGCTCGGTGACGTCCCGCAGGATAAAAACGAAACCCGTGCAATCTCCGAGGGAGTCGAGGATGGGTGAGGATGTCGCTTCAAGCTCCACGACGTCCCCTCTCGCCCCTGCCTTTTTCAGGCGCCCCTTCCACGCCCCTCCCTCCTGAACGCCTTTCCACAATATTTCGTAAAACTCCTCGCCACGCGCGCCCGGTCCGGAGTTTTCTGGACTCAAGCTGCCGATGTCCGCCCTGCGGTGCTCCAGTTTCTTCTCAAATGCGGGATTCACGTACTCGACAGTCCCGTGCGCGTCGGTGATAAGCACACACTCCGTCGCATATTCTATCGCGGCGTACAACCGCCGCAGCTCGACCTCCACCTGCCTCCGCTCGGCCAACTCCCGCTCCAGGCGCCGATTGGCATCCTCGAGCTGGACCATCTTCGATTCCAGCTTCCGGATGAGCGCCTCATTGTGCTCACGGAGATGGCCGCATGCGTCGTCCCTCCCGGCCATAGAGAGGGTTCCCGATTCGAGCAAGCTTTCCCGCAGAACTTCTCCGACCACCTCCATCAGCGCGGACGGCTCGATCGGCTTGATAAGGTACCGATGGGCTCCCAGGCTCAATCCGAGCTCCCTGTCCCTGGGATCTACATAGGTCGCCGTATAAAAAACGATGGGAATGCGGGCAAGCGCGGGGTCTCCCTTGCATTCGCGGCAAAGGGCGAATCCGTCCATAAGGGGCATGAGGACGTCCGATATAATGAGGTCTGGCAGTTCTTCGTGCGCCTTCCTCAATGCCTCGGAGCCATTGACGGCGCTGATGACCCTGTGGCCATGCCCACGCAGCAGCACCTCAAGGAAGTACCTGTTTTCTTCAACATCGTCAGCAATCAGGATCTTGCTCATTCCTTGTCCTCGATGTCCGCCCTCAAGTGCTTTTCCATTTCCGATATGAAGGTGTCAGGGTTGATGGGCTTTTCGATATAGCCGCTGCAACCGGCGCTGATAGCCTTCTCGCGGTCGCCCACCATGGCGTAGGACGTCACGGCGATTATGGGCGTCCTGACGAACGATGAGTTCTCTCTGAGGAGCTTCGCCACTGTGTAGCCATCCATCTCCGGCAGCTGGATGTCCAGAAGCACCACCACGGGGTCCACTTTCCCGGCGATGGCCACTCCCTCGGCCCCATCCCTGGCCGGGATGACCTCGTACCCATGGTGCTCTAAAATGAAGGTCATCAGATAGAGATTTTGTTCGTTATCCTCTATTACCAGAACCTTGGGCTTCATGATTCCCTCCCTCGTCCGGCAATGGCAGCGAGAAGGCGAATGTGCTGCCTCTGCCTTCCCCTCGGCTGTCCACCCATATTTCTCCTCCCAGCATCTCCACAAGCCTCTTGCAGATAGACAACCCGAGCCCGGTTCCCTCATAACGGCGCGCAACGCCGGTGTGAATCTGGCGGAACGCCTCGAAAAGCGCCCCCATATCCTCCTTGCGGATTCCGATGCCTGTGTCCGTAACGGAGGTTACGACATGCGATCGCTCCACCTTGCTTCTGATATAGATGCGACCGCTATCAGTAAATTTGATGGCATTATTGATAAGATTAAGCAAAACTTGTTCGATTCGTCGCTTGTCGCTGTATATCTCTCCTATTTCAGGAGCTATGTCGGTTAGAAGCGCCAGCCCCTTCTTATCGGCCAGCGGCGTTACTATGCGCACCACGCCCCGTAGGGATTCGCCGAGGTCGAAGCGCTCGAAAGCGAGATCCAGTTGCCCCGCTTCGATCTTCGATATGTCGAGGACGTCGTTTATAAGCCGCAACAGGTGCCTGGCGCTGTTTTGCACCATGCGCATCTGCTTGCCTTGCTCTTCGTTCAGACCTCCCGCCAATCCCTGGAGCAAGATCCCGGTGAAACCGATGATGGAATTGAGCGGCGTTCGCAATTCGTGCGACATCGACGCGAGGAAAGCGGACTTGATCTGATCGGCCTCCTGAGCCTTTTGCATGGCCACGTTGAGTTCCGCCGTCCGTTCGATCACCCGCCGTTCCAATTCCGCGGCCTGCCCCTGGATCTGCTCATGCAGCATGGCGTTCACAAGCGACACGGACGCCTGCCGCGAAACCGTTTCGAGGAAACCGGAATCCCGACTGTAGTCATAGCCATCACGGGACGCAAGGCACAAAAGCCCTATCACATTCTCCCCGTTCAGCAGCGGCAAGGCCACGAAAGAGCGCAACATGGCGTTCTTGCATTCGCTCCTCGTGCAACGCGGGTCCGAAAAAATATCTGGAGAGAAGACGGCATTCCCCTCATCGGCGCAAATGCCGCAGAGACAATCCCCCACCCGGTGTATGTCCACCCCTTCCACTTCCAGGGCGACATCCGAATTGTGCATCTCCTTGAGCAGAAGCGAATCTCCTTCTTTCAGAAAAAATAATATCATATTATTGTTCAGCGAAGAGACCAGACTCTCTACCGTCGCCTTCGCCACCTGATCGACGGAGAGATGCCTGCCCGCATTACGGGCCAGCGTGTTCAATGCGCTCATCTCCTGCACCGTGTGCATGAGGGCGACTTCCGCACGCTCGCGCTCGGCTATTTCTTTCTCGATCCGGCTCACATACTTGGCATTGGCCAAGGCAAGGGCTATCGTGCGTCCAACGGCCATATGGGTCGCTCTTTTGGAACGGGGCAGCGAAAAGGGCTCCTTGTAGATAAAATTGACCACCCCCATGATCTCCTCCTTGAAAAGGAGGGGAAGGCATACAACTCCGCGAAAGCCGCTTGCTCCAAGCGCTTTGCGAACGGCTTCCGGGACGCGCTCGTCATGGAGTATGTCGAAACTCTCCACAATGTCCCGCTCCTTCACCGCAAGGCCCGACAGACTCCCGGCAACTGGCAGCGTAGCGCTCACCTGCTGCACGTCTTCTCCAAACCCCCGGTTATGGGCAAGGCGGAGAAGCTCGGGGTTCTCATCCAACACGAATAACGCCACGGATGGCGATCCGGAATACTCGGCGAGGATATCCACGGCATTGCTGATGACGGTGTCCCAGTCCAGCGACTGATGCAGCTTGTCGGCGATCCTGTTGATAGTCAGCAACTGCGCTTGCCGGTCCTGCAGATTTTCAACCATCCTGTTGAAGGAATCCGCCAGTCGCCCAATGGCGTCGCTTCCATCATAAACGATGGCGTGAAGCGCCTCGCCCGCCCCAATCCGCTGCGCCTGCGAGGCCATGACCTTGATGGGGCGGCTTACGTACCGCGATAGCCCGATAGCCACCAGCAGCCCTATAAGCGCCGCCGTTCCCACTATAGTTAGGGCCTCGCCCCGGAAAATCGCCGCTTCCCGGCGCCCGCCGGCCTTGGAATAACCGATGACGAGATCCCCGTACTTCTGCCCGCCCACATCGATGGATTGCGACATGATCTCGATGTCCCCAACGCGCACCCCCCGATCTGCGGATGCAGCCTCCCGCGCTAATTCGGAGGCGTCGAAAAAAGAGCCGTCGCCCTCATGCCGATTTTGAGACAGAACCCTGGAATCTCCCGCGTCAACCACCGCCGCGAACAGGATATCCTGACATTGCGTCAGGCTGTCCACAAAGCTATCCAGCAGCACCTTGTTGTATATGACATGGGCGCTCGACATGGAGAGCGCGGTCATCCGCAGAAGCCCCTCCGCTGCCGTTCGCGATTTTCGCTCCATGGACGTCTTCACCGAATGGATAATCAAGCCCCCCATGAGCACCGCCGCAAGCATCAATGGCAGGACCGTCATGACGGAGAACTTGAACTGGAGGCTTCTTCCCTTAAAGAGAAAACGGAATACGGACACAACTCACCCCCCGTTGTTCAGACAAACGTCATCAAACCGGAAAAAGCCGGTTGGAGAGGGGTTGAAATGCACCACCCTCTTTCTCAGCCCATAGATCTCGTCGAAGGCGTATCCGAAGATCATTGGAGCATCCCGGTAAATGATCGCCTGCGCCTCTTTGTACGCCGCCGCTCGGCGTCTCATGTCCTCGGAGCGTTCCGCCTCCTCCGTCAACCGGTCCACCTCCGCGTTGCTGTACCCGGAATAATTCCCTCTCCCGTTGCTTTTGAACTTGGGAGGCAGGATATCTATGGGGTCCAGCGTCGTATTGCCCCAGGAGCCGACGAGAAGGTCCCAGCCGGCATCCGCCCCAACCGACGCCGGCCGGGTGGCGGGATCGATGGCGACGTTCACGCGCAGCCCGATCTTTGTCAGGAAAAGAGCGATAATGTTCCCGACGACCCGGTCCTCGTCGCGGCATTGGATGGAAACCGTCCGCCCGGCGGGATATCCGGCCTCCCGCAACAACGCCGCTGCCTTGGTCGGGTCGTAGGGATAGGGCTTGAGGTCCTGGTTATAGGCAAATGCATGGGGCATGAGAATAGTCGGGAGCACGATGCCATACCCAGCCGCCGCCTGGTCCACCACGGCGGAAGCATTCACGGCGTAATTTAGCGCCTGCCGGATGCGGCGGTCGCTGAAGGCCGGTTTCGCACAGTTGATCTCCGTGAAACTGCACCGCGTGGGATGGCGACTTTCCACGGCAAGGCCGGGAGTATTCTTAAGGATCTCCACTGCCGCGGCCGGGACGTCGCTGACGAGGTCGGCTTGCCCCCGCTTCAGACGGGCGATTTGCTCCAACTTCGTGGGGACCGCGTCAAAAATGACGCGTTGTACGGGAAGACAGCCCTCCTCGGCCGCGAACCCCGGAGGACCGGAATAATCCTCGAATCGGGTCAGTACAATGCGCCCATCGGGACCCACAGACTGCAACCGGAAAGGTCCCGTCCCCACCGGCATCTTCCGGAACTCCTCCGGACCAACCTCGTAGAAATACTTTCGAGGCATTATGGGTTGCAGCGAAAGCATCGTGAGCAGCATGGCCCATGGCTTCTTGGTGACGATCTGCACCGTATAGTCGTCGATTACATTCACGCAGGCAATGAGGTCAAAGAGCTCCGCGCGCGGCGATGGACGCCCGTCGATTCCATTAGGCAAGATGATTCGGTCGAAGGTGAACTTGACGTCATACGCGGTGAGGGTATCCCCGTTATGAAACTTTACGCCCTCTCTGAGCTTAAACTCCCAAGTGCAGGGATCGATAGCGCGCCAGCTTTCGGCCAGCCGTGGGGTGGGATTGAGGTTCGCGTCCCTGACCGTGAGGGCTTCAAAGATGTTTTCTAGAACGAGTTGGGTTGCTCTGCTGCGGTGTTCGGTGGGGTCAAAGGATGCAACGGGCGTCGAAATACAGACGGTAAGCGTTGCGTCAGTGGCTGTAGACCCGGAAGGAGGCGGTGCATTAGCCCATGCGCCGTCCCCCGGCGCAATAAGGGTGAAAGCAAAAAGCCCCAGGAGCCGTAAAACGAGCGCAAATCCGTTCGCAGTGCAATACAGCCGACTCATAGGCTCCATCCGTAATGCGCATTGTTGGGGAAAAATCGTGGAAACTACAAAAGAAGAATCACCGCATGCGTTTCTGATTTGGCCTCGCATAGTAAGACAAGCAAAAAACAGGCCGCATAGCGGCCATAGAACCGTGAGAGCATCGGGGACGCCTCACCCTGCCATTATTTTCATCCGGATTTTTCTGGTTCTCGGCCCGTCGAACTCCCACATGAAAATATGCTGCCATGCACCAAGCAGCAGCCGCCCGTTTTCGATAATGACCTGCACTGTGGAGCCCGTTAGAATGGCCTTGATGTGCGCCGCGGAATTGCCTTCCATATGTTTGTACCCGCCCCGCCAGGGAACCAGGCCCTCGAAGGCGTTCTTGACGTCCTCCATCACCGCGGGGTCCGCGCCTTCGTTGATTACGAGTCCGGCAGTGGTGTGGGCGACGGTCAGCACGCATAGACCGCTTTGAACTCCGTTTTCCTGGATCTTGCGTTCCACCACATGCGTGATGTCAACCGCCATGCAATGGTCGGAAGTATTGACCTGAATGGTTTCCAGCATATGAAGCTCCCCCCTGGCGACGCGGGTCCGGACCGCTCCCCGCCCCCTTCATCGACTCATGCCTGGAGACGCGTTCCCGCCTTCCATGCGGCAGTCTGCTATTTGGGAATAATAAGACCCGACTCCAGCCTCTCGAAGGGTTCCGGCTGCTGCGCTTCAGGTCGCCCAACAGCGCGATCGATGGCGTCAGGCCAGTAATACGCCATCGATCCGGCGGCAACTTCCAGCATTACGGCGCTCTCGCTTGGCCTTGCGGCTTCCCGGAGGCTCCCGGTTACAATCCATGAGCGCCGCGCCAATTCGTCCTTTCCAGCCAACTTGAATTGCATCGTCAATTCTTCAAAAAACCGGACGTACACCCGCTTCATATCTTCATCGCAAAGACGATCTACGGCCTCGGCGAGCAGGCCCCGGATCCTGTCCTTCATGATCGCCTGCGAAACCACCAGCGTGGAATGCTCCACGTTCAAGATTCTTTTGAAATAAGGAAAAATCTCCTCTTTATCGAGGAACGCACCCTGCATCGGAGCGGCGGCGAACACCTCCCGCGCGTAAGCTTCCCCAGTCTCCAGACTGACGCTCTCCGGCTCGGGCGGCATCAGCTCATACACATAGGGACGAGCGTCCGGGTCGTAATACGGCCGAAAAAGCATCTTAGCCGCCTCCACCTCCCCGGTAATGGGACTACGCGCGTTGAATGCACAGGAATCGAAAAAAAGCCTCGCGGCGTGTCCGACAGGAATTTCAGAGGGCCGCGACCCCGGTAGAAAGGCCATTGCCTCCCGCAGCATTTCCTTATAGTTGCGGGGCGAGCCCTCCACCACGGCCACATCGGTCAGCGCAAGCCCTCCGGCGATAAAAGAAGACACCGCGTTGGACCCCAGGATGCGATCCTCCGGCAGGAGTGCGAGAACCAGCCCAAACACGTTCGGGGCGCCGGGAACGAGATGCGCCACGGCTTTCCGCTCTTCCTTCTGGACCAGCACGACTTCCCTCTCGGCGCCCGCCTGCGGCTCCTCGGCGTATCCCTTCTGGGAAAATCGGTACAGCGCCTGTTTGACAAGGCGTTTGTACGCCCCGCCAGGGAAAAGGTCCCTCAAGGCGAGCAGCACCTGGAACCCCACGGCGGAAGGCCCGCCGCCAAGCTTCTCGATGAGCGCCGACGCCAGCGATTCGCGGCTCGACAGGGCCGCGCGCAACGATGCGAGATAATTGGGAAGGCTCTCCCCCGTCGGATTCTGCACTCGTAAGCGGTCGAGAATGATTTCAAGCTCTCGGGATTCATCCTCCCGGAGAGCTTCGGGGGCCTTTTTGTCTTTTGCGGAACTTCGCTTCTTACTCATATCCGTCGCCAACCATAAGCGTGAATGGAAAAAGCCCCTGCAACGCGAACACGCTGGTCCGCCTTTGAGCCGGCGCCAGTGGAAAGCGCCTGTCCACCCGACGCACCAAGTCTTCTCGGGCCAACATGCACCCAACTCTAGACATTTTCCTTTTAACACAGGGTATTGTGAATTTAAACAGTTTTATCTCGGCAGCCGCAGCGTTCAAAAGTAAGTCTTAAAGCAAAACACATTATCAATTCAACACATTATGCACACTCCCATCAAAAGCCAAACGCCGCCGTGGGTAACGGCGGCGCAGGGGGAGAGCGCCGGAGGGCCGGAGACAATTGAACCGGCGCTCCCGTTCTTTGGCGGCGACGCCCAGGAAAGGACGCTCCGCGAAGCGGTTTTCAAGCCCCGATCAATACTCGTTCGGCAGCTTTGATAATTTCTCAAGCGTGAACACGGGCCCGTCCTTGCACACATACTCGGACCCGATATTGCATCGCCCGCATATCCCGATGCCGCATTTCATGCGCATCTCGAGGCTCGATATGATCCGGTCGGGCGGAAAACCCAGATCGGTGAGCACCGGCAGCGTAAACTTGATCATAATGGGCGGCCCGCAAATAATCGCATAGGCGTTGTCCGCGCTCGGGGCCTTTTCCTTGGTCACGGTGGGGACGAAGCCCACGTTGTACTTCCAGTTCGGGTCGCTGCAACCGTCCACCGTAATGTGCATCTTGATGTCGTCCCTCTGCTCCCAAGCGGCCAGCTCATCTTTGTAGAGCAGCAGGCCCGGGCTCCTCGCCCCGTAAACGACCGTTATGTCGCCAAAGCGGGAGCGATTGTCGGGATGGAGCATATAGACGATGGAGGAGCGGAGCGTCGTGAAGGCGAAGCCGCCTCCGATGATGACTATGTTCTTCCCCTCGAGCGTCTCCCAGGGATACCAGTTTCCCATGGGACCCCGTACGCCCATGACGTCCCCCTCCTTCATGCTGTGGAGATGCGACGTCACGCGCCCAACCTTGTTGACGGTGAACTTGATGAAGCCCTTTTCCGTCGGAGAAGAGGCGATGCCGATGGGAGACTCACCCTGCCCCGCCACCGACAGTTCAGCGAACTGGCCGGGAGTATATGCGAACCGGGCTTCGTCCTCGGGGTTCTTGAACACGAGGGTGAAAGTTTTGAGATTCCTGTCCTCGGTCTCGGTGACTATGGAATCGATGCGAACGGGATATGGCAAATAAGGGTTTTTCACCTTAAATTCCTCCTTGGCGGCCCATGGCGGCGAACCCAGGCCGGGACTTCGGTTACGCCGGACGAACGCAGGCGGACGAGGACATCAACCGCGCGACGTTGCGAATGTCTATATTCACGGGGCACGCCCGCACGCATCTGCCGCAACCGGTGCATGCGATTCCGTCTCCATATTTTTCAGGGTAATACCTCAGCTTGTGCATGAAGCGTTGCCGCACGCGCTGCGCCTTGTTCTGGCGCGGATTGTGCCCGGACCCGTGGAGCGTGAAGAGCGGGAACATGCACGAGTCCCATATCCGGATGCGGTCGCCATGCTCGCCGTGCGTCTCGTCCTGGATGTCGAAGCACCAGCAGGTGGGGCAGAGGAAAGTGCAGGTCCCGCAGTTGATGCAGGCAAACTGGATTTCCTCCCATATCGGGGAATTGAAAAGCTCCATCGAATCCTTTCCTGTGATGGAGCCTACGTCAAACTGCAAGCCGATGGCCGCTTCCGCAGACCTTCGGAGGGCGTCCGCCTTCTGGGCGGCGTCCGCCGGCGCGGCGCTCCCCTTCGAGATCTGTGACAAGAGTGCGCTTCCCTTGTCCGTAACCGCCCTCGCAAGGTAGCCTTCGCCAAGGTCCACCAGCATCGCATCGAGCCCCGAATCGTCGAAAGGCCCCGAACCCGCCGTAGTGCAGAAGCAGGTCCCGCACGGCGCGTTGCACGCAAGCCCCACGATGGTTGTCGCCTCGATTCGCTTCACCCACCACGGGTCGCCGTACTGGGGCGAATTGAAGTTGCGGTCCATTATCTTGAGGGCCCTCGCGTCGCAGGGGCGCATCCCCAGGACGACGCGCGGCGAATAATCCTTTTCGGTCTCCTTGAGGACTCCCGCTTCCGGGTCGCCGGAAGCCAGCGAATACTCGAACATCCGCTCCGAATGCGGATGGAAAAGCCCCTTGGCGGAAAGGCGGGTGTTCGAGTAGGCGAGATCCAGGGCGCCGGCGGACTTGATCTCCTCGAAATTATGATAGGCGCCGTCGAACACCGGCCCATAAACCCGTTGACGGCCGATGAGATCCTCGACCACCCCGGCAAGCTTCTCTTTAGGTATATACATTTCCGTCATCAACTTGTTCCTCCCTCGCGTCGCCGCCGGCTACTTTATGAAGTTTTCGGGATCGCCGGGCCGATAGACGTCGAGCGGCGGCCTTTCGTCGAGACGCACTCCCGCTTCGTACCCGTAAAACTCCTTGACGTCTTTTTCGAGCTTTTTGGTATACTGGCGCAGCTTGATCCCCACCGGGCAGGCTCGCTCGCACGCTCCGCAATCGGTGCAGCGCCCCGCAAGGTGAAACGCCCGCAGAAAATGGAAAGTCCGCACGTCCTTCGGATCGATGGTCTTACCCATCCACTGCGGCCTCGACTCGTCGACGAAACACGTCGGGCAGTAGCACTGAGGGCAGGCGTTGCGGCACGCGTAGCACCGGATGCACTTGGAAGTGATTTCCTCGAAGTAATCCTTGCGCTCGTCGGGGTTCATCCCCTCGACCTTTGCAACGTCCGGATAGCGGTCCACATTCTCCTGCTCGGCGACGGGTTCTCCCAGCATCTCGTCCGAAATCACCGGGTTCCTGTGGATGCAGATGGAACAGTTCTCCTGGAGGCACTCCGAGCGACTAAACGTTTCCTCGAAACCGGCCCCGGTTATCCTAACCTGGCCATCCACTTCTTCCACACTGGTCGGCTCCCGGCCTTTCAGGGAAGCAAGAATGCGGCGGCGGTCCAGCATGCCGTGGCAAGGAGCGCCAAGCACATAGACTTGGTCCCGTTGGATCTGGTTTTCAACTATCTGGACGACGATATTGCGGGAATCGCAGCCCTTGGCCACTATCGCGACGCGATCCGTCCGCTTCGGAAGGTAGTTCGCCAGATTGACCCCGCAGGAGCCGTCCCAATAGAGTTCGTCGGCGCGCTCCGGGCTTTTCACCAGCACGGGTTCGTTCACCAGTGGGATGCTCCCCTTGCGGAATCCTATCACGGCGTCCACGCGTTTCTCGGAAAGAAGGCGCTTGGCCGCCTCCCGGATTTTCTCGGTGTATGCGCGCATTTTAAGCCACCTCAGCTTCCTGTTTGATAAAGTATCCACTGGCCGGCCCAGCCGCTTTGACCGCCTCCACAACCTCTCGGGCCACCTGCGCGAATTTCACGCCCTCGGCCGAGGAAACCCACGAGAAGTGCAGCCTCCGGGGATCGAGCCCCACGTGCTCCAGAAGGTTTTTCATGAGCGTGAACCTGCGCCTTGCATAATAGTTGCCCTCGATATAGTGGCAGTCTCCCGGATGGCACCCGGAAACCCATACTCCGTCCGCCCCGTGGCGGAAAGCGGCCAGGATGAACTTGGGATTCACGCGCCCCGAGCAGGGCAACCGGACGATCCGGATATTGGATGGATACTGCAAGCGGCTAACTCCGGCGAGATCGGCTCCTCCGTAAGAACACCAATTGCACAAGAAGGTTACAATCTTAGGCTCCCAATCGGACATCTTAGATTTCTCCTTTAATGTTTGAACGGGAAAGTGAAGCTCTGACTTCCCATGCCGCCCATCACAATGCGCCGCAACCCCGGCGGCATACTCGCCTCTGAAGCCCTTGAGTGCATGGCCTGAAGGCGAAATGCAACCGGGCAAAAACAAAATCCCGCGAAAGACTCCCCCGGGCCCCAAAGCTCCGGCTCCCCGGAAGTCCCTTCTCTCATTATAATTTAACAGCCAAAACAGACCACCCGGGTGCGCTCCCACACCATTATGTTGCACAGAAGCCCATCTGCGGAACCCGCCGCGTCTTCCGTCGCCCCTAGTCGGCTCCGCGCTCTCGCTCCCACGGTCATATGCTCATTCTCAACAGGCACACGAGTCGATAGATTAAAGCAAAATCCAAGCCACATAAGACTAAGCAGTTAGAATCAAGGGATTTTCAAGCTATTATGGGCTATTTGGAGTGTCAGCGGAGTCTGGCGGGAACATTGGAAGGACTCGAAAAAGATGTTCATTTAAGTCTATTTTCCAAAATATCAATCAGTTGCAACAAATAAACCAAACGAGAGCAGGGCGTTTCACCTCTCCTTGCAAGCGGAAACGCCAGGCATCCGAGATCGGAAGAGCACACGTCTGAACTCCAGTCACGAGTGGATAT
>CALFXO010000172.1 GCA_937958025.1 uncultured Syntrophobacteraceae bacterium | reverse complement strand
TGAAATTGGCTGAGCACATCCTGATACGAAATCACACGTCGCGCCTCTCGCGCAGCAAGAAGCGCTCGCGTGAAATATAAATGTTATTGCAGGGTTAAAGATCATCACAGCCTACATCCTGAATTTCAAATAGCCGCATCTTGACAGGTTGCAGGGTTCATGCTAGTAGTTCCGGCGATAATCAACTGCCGCACTGAAGCGGCAAGCCATGCCTTATCTTTATCTCAAGTATTCGTTTTATCCCAATAAACGCGGCCATGAAGGCCTGAATGGATTTTCGTTGCCAAGCCTTTCGGCTTGATGCGCTCTCCGGCGTTTTTCACTTGGAGTCTCCGCCGCCAAGAGGGGTGCGATCTCTTTTGCTCCTGGATGGATATTTCGGTTCGGGAGGAAGAGGCGTTTCTTTGCCCATTTGGAGACGCACGCGCGAAGTCGGGGCGGCCAAGACCCGAGCGCGTCACGGCTTGAGGCGTGGAGAGGTTGACCTGTGTCGCGTCCAGGGGCTCGATGGTCAGTGGGGCAGGTAGAAAGAAATCATTCAAATTCTATTCGTGGTTCGCGGGGGAAAGAAACGATGAAAAAATGGAGTTGGAGTTTATTGCTGGTTTTAATCCTGAGCGCTCCGGTTGCGGGGATTGCCGCGGATGAGGACAATCAGGGAGACGTCGTCCAGTTGCAGGATGTAGTGGTTACAGCCACCAAGACGGAGAAGGCGCTGGAGGACGTCCCCGGCAGCGTCTCCGTCATCACGCAGGAAGATCTCGAAAAGCAGGATATACAAACGGTTGATGAAGCGCTTCGCCTGACGCCGGGCATTTTTGCCAAGAGAACGAAAGGGCTGATGGATTCGACCCCCTCCGTTTCGATAAGAGGACTCAAGGGCGACCAGTACACGCTGCTACTCATCGACGGCCAGCCTGTCAACGACGCCTATACGGGAGGGGTTCAGTGGGGATCGCTCCCTATAAGCAACATCGAGCGCATCGAAGTGGTTCGCGGGCCCGCCTCGGCGCTGTACGGCGGCAACGCCATGGGCGGCGTCATCAACATTATCACGAAGGCCCCCGAGAAACTGGAGATGCTCGCAAGCGGCGGCTACGGGTCGAATAACACATACCGCACGCGCTTCTCCGTGGGCGATTTGCTGTGGGAGAGATTCAGCATTCAAGTAGGCTATGAAGAAGAAGGAACGGATGGCTACGTCACCACTCCCGTGGTGCGCTCCATAACGTCCGGAAAGGGAAACGTCTCGGGCGGCTACGCCATGAATGATTCGACGGGCAATCCCACCAAGTGGGTGGTGGGAGACAAGGGAGACAACGGAGCATTCCATAGTGCATTCAACATCAAGAGCGGCCTCAAGCTGTCCGACACCGGAAGCTTGACGCTCTCCATCATGTCGGGCCGGCACGATTACGATTACGGGTCGCCCAATTCGTATATGGACACGTTCGGCGGCGCCAGCACCTACGCCACGGCGGGAACGAGCCAGCGGGCGAAGTTCCAGCCCAATGACTTTATAGATTCCACGGGCATTGGTAGAAACGACACCGACATCTACGGCCTTTCGTTTAAAGAGCTTTTCGGCCCCGTCATGCTCCGGGCGCAGGCAGGGCTTATCAACAGCGACGACAGGTACACCACCGAGAGCGGCTCCGGCCTCTCCGGCTACGACGACACCGCCGGCTCCCTCAAAATCACCAAGAATACAACCACCTTTGGCGAAGTCAGCGGAGACGTCCCCATTACCGACTCCCATCTGCTCACCGTCGGCGTATCGTTTCGGGGAGACGACTCCGACACCAACGACTATACGGTCCCCTTTTACAGAAGCTATGCAGGCATAGGCGACAGCACCTTTTACTCCGGCGGGACGGAAAGGTCCTGGGGCCTTTTCGCACAAGACCAGTGGCAGTTGCTGAAGCCCCTCACCCTCTATCTCGGAGCGCGTTACGACTACTGGACCGTTGATGATGGCGCTTCGGGGGTCCCTGGATCTCTCACGACCTACGAGAGCAATACGGAATCCCATTTCAGCCCCAAGGCGGCAGTCGTCTGGAAAGCCCTTCCCGATACAACGGTCAAGGCTTCCGTCGGAAACGCTTTCCGCGCCCCGACCCTTTATGAACTATACAGATCGTGGCAGAGCGGTGCGACAAACTACGTAAGCAACCCCGACCTCAAGCCTGAAACGGTGTGGGCGTACGAACTGGGGATGGACCAGTTCTTTTTCGACAAAAAGACGCATCTGGCGCTCGCCGGGTTCTGGAATGACATTGACGACATGATCGCCTACCGGACCAGTGGAAACGACAGGATCAGGACCAATGTCGGCAAGACCAGGACCTACGGCATAGAGCTCGAAGCGGAGCAGAAAATTACGAGTTGGCTCGCCCTCTGGGGAAACTTCACCTACACTCACGCCAGAATCGAGGAAAACTCCAGCGATCGATCGAGCGAGGGAAAATACGTGACCGGCATCCCGGAATATGCATGGAATGCCGGGGTGGACGCAACCTACAAGTGGTGCAAGGCGAGCCTGATCGGGCGGTATTACAGCAAGATTTACAGCAGCTCCGACAACAGCGATACGGAGGACGGCGTGTACGGGACCTATGAGCCGGCGGTGTTCATGGACGCAAAGATCACCGTGACGCCGCTCAAGTGGCTGGAGTTCTCCATCTCGGCGGAGAACCTCCTCGATAAGGAATACTATGAATATTACAAGACGGACGGGCGCACCATCTTTGCCGAAATGACATTCAAGTATTAATAGCCAAAGGGGCTGGGTCCATGAACGCAAAAGTGAAAAGTTGCGCAGTTGCAGCCGGGTTTGCCGTTTTTCTCTCGACGTTTTGTTTCTTCCAGGCTCCCTCCTGGGCCTCGGGGCCGCAACAGATTGAGGCGATCGACGGCCTGGGGAGAAAAATCATCGTCCCGGCCCCTGTACGGAAGATTGTGGCGCTGAATTCCGACGCGCTGGAGGCCCTTCGCATCCTCAACGCTCAGGACCGCGTCGTTGGGGTCTTTTCCCAGATCGAAACAGATTCCGCTTTTTGGGGGGATCTCGTGAACAAGCCGAAGGTAGGCAGTTGGCGAGAGCCCAACTCGGAAATTATCGCGGAGCTGGCCCCCGACATTGTGCTGGCTTACGCAAAGACGCCGTCCCCGGAGTGGGAGGCTCGGATGACGTCGCAGGGGATTACGGTCCTGCGTTTAGACCTTTACAAGGCCGAGACGCTGGAGCGCGAGATTCGGGAACTGGGCCGGGTCCTCGGCCGCACTCAAGAAGCGGAGCGCTTCTGCTCGTGGAACAGTCAATGGATGAACCGCATTGAGAGCGAAATTTCCGGGGCCCCGCAAAGACCATGGGTTTATGTAGAAAGCTACAGCGACTATCAGGCGGCGGCCCCCACTTCCGGCGGTCATGAAATGGTCGTTATGGCCGGGGGGCGAAATATCGCCGAAGACCTGGCCATTCCTTTCGCGCGCATCACGCCCGAATGGGTCGTGACCCGCAACCCCGAAGTGATTATCAAAGCCGGCTCCTTCAGCTCCGGTTATGGGGCTGCGGACGCCGTTGCACCCCTCAATAAACGCCGCGACGGCATAATGAATCGCCCTGCGTGGAGCCTCATAAAGGCCGTTGCGACGGGAAACGTTCACGTGCTCGACAGCTCCATTTGGGTGGGGCCAAGGGCCGTTGTCGGGATCGCCTACATGGCGAAGTGGCTGCATCCGGACTTGATGTCGGACATCGATCCGGAAGCCTTGCACAAAGAGTATATGGAAACTTTCCAAAGACTTCCATACAAGGGGGCCTACGTATCGGACCCCGCGCCCGAGGCGTCCGGGAAATGAAAACGGACTCCGAAACGCTTTGCAGGGGCTACCACGCCCAAAACAGGCGGAAGATGGTTCTCCTTCTTCTGATTTTCATTCTTCTGCTGGCAATGATCGCCACGGGGCTTTCCGTGGGCGCCTCCAGCGTGGGGCCCGTGGACGCCCTGAGGTCGCTTTTCAAGGACACGGGCCGGGCGCACAGCATAGTCTGGCTTCTGCGAATGCCCCGCGTGGTCATGGCGATGCTGGTGGGCTTCGGGCTGGGAGTCGCGGGATCTGTGTTTCAGGCCATCCTCAAGAACCCTCTGGCATCGCCTTTCACCCTCGGCATCGGCTCGGGAGCAGGATTTGGCGCCGTCCTCGTCATAATATTCCTGGGCGGGAGCCTCTATCCGCAAATGATAGCCGGCTCGGCTTTCGTTTTCTCCCTTTTCTCGGCTTTCCTGATCCTGGGCGTGGCGAAGATGAAGCGGGCGTCTTCGGAGACCATGATTCTCACGGGAATCGCGCAGATGTTCCTGTTTTCCGCTCTCAGCGCGTTTTTCCAGTACATGGGAACCATGGACCAGGTGTACGAGATCACGTTCTGGCACTTCGGGAGCCTCGCCAAAGCGGGATGGCGCGAGATCGGATTCGCCGCGGCAATGATCCTGCTTCCCTTCCCCTTTCTGATGCGAAGGGCGTGGGACTTCAACCTGCTGGCGACGGGCGACGAATCGGCCCTGGCGCTCGGCGTGGAGGTGGAGAGGCTCCGCATGTGGGGCGTAACGGCGGCATCCTTCATGACCGCGGGCTGCATATGCTTCACGGGAGTCATCGGGTTCGTGGGGCTGGTGGCGCCTCACATCGTCCGCATGGCGATCGGAAACGACCATCGTCTCCTCCTCCCGGCTTCAGGCCTATCCGGAGCGTTGCTCGTCCTGACCGCTGACGTCCTCGCAAACACGGTGTGGGCCCCTCACGTGATCCCGATAGGCATTATGACGTCATTCATCGGGGTCCCTTTCTTTTTCTATCTTCTGATGAGACGCACGAGGGAGTACTGGTGATGCTCGAAATAATCGATCTCGCTTTCCATTATGGCAGCCTGAGGGTCCTTGGAGGCATAGCCGCGAGCGTGCATCGGGGGAAGATTCTCTGCATCGCCGGTCCCAACGGAGCGGGAAAGACGACGCTGATTCGCTGTCTGACGGGAATCATCAAGCCATCCAAGGGGAGCATTGTGATCGACGGCGCGGACGTGCTGCGGATGAAACGACGGGAACTGGCGACCCATGTGGGGTATGTGCCGCAACACCGGCCGACGGGGTTCCCCATGACGGTCTTCGAGACCGTCATGATGGGCAGGCGGCCGCACGTAGCGTGGCGGCCATCGGCGCGGGACATGGAGCGCGCCGCCGACGTCCTTCGCGAGCTGAACCTAGAAGAATACGCCATGAAGGACGTGGACCGTTTGAGCGGCGGTCAGGCGCAGAAAGTGATGCTCGCCAGAGCGCTGGCGCAGGAGCCGTCCTTCCTGGTGTTGGATGAGCCGACCAGCAGCCTCGATTTGTGCTGCCAACTGGAAGTGATGGAAACGGTGGGAGAGTTGGTGCGCTCCGGACGCATGGGGGCCGTGGTCGCCATGCACGATTTGAATCTCGCCGCCCGTTTCGCCGATGAGATCCTGTTGCTTAAGGACGGCGGGGTCTTTGCCAAAGGCAAGCCCGGAGAGTTGATAGCACCCGAGACCATCCGGGAAGTATACAGGGTGGATGCCGACGTAAGAATGGAGAACGGCCAACCGTGGGTGCAGCCATTGCGATGCATTCGCTGAAATGTCGATAGAGCGCATTATTGTTGCAGGAGGAACATATGAAACTGCGGGCTGTGGTGGCGTGGCCCAGCGTGATGGGCGCCCTGGTGGAAGCCGTGAAGGGGCTGGATTTCGTAGATTTAAAGATCTGGTCCATGAGAGACATGGAAGAAAAGGAAGAAGAGTGCCTTAAGGGGCTTGCCGGGGCCGACGTCGTTTTTCTCAATGCAAATGTCGGAAGCGAAGCGTGGACCAAGATAGAACCCGCGATGATGGAGATCAGCCGCTCCAAGCCCACCGTCTTCATCCCCACGGGGGCTTCCCTGACGTGGCTCGGAAATATCGATTCCAAGGCAACCGAAGCCTGCATTCATTATTTTACAAACGGCGGTCCCGAAAACATCAGGAACATGGTCGCATACATGGCGTCCGAGATTATGGGGCTGGACGTCGAGGTCCCGCCGCCCAGGGAGATGCCGAGGGAGGGGATACACCATCCCGACGCCCCACGGCATTTCGACAGCTTGGAAGACTATCTTGCGTGGCGCAAGCCGCCGGGCGACATGATGGCGGGGCTCGTCTTTTACCGCTCCTACTGGGTGAACCGGAATTGCGAAGTGGAGGACGCCCTGATACGGGAGTTGGAAAGCCTCGGAGTGGGCGTCATCGCAGTGTTCACCGAGAGCGTGGGCCGGTCGGACAACGGAGCGCTCCCGGCGGCCGAGGCGATCTCCAAGTTTCTCATAAGGGATGACGGCTCCGTCGCGGTGGACGCCCTGCTGAACCTTCAGTTTGCGGTGCTCTCGAGCGGGGGAGGCGGCGGGGATGAGAAGCTCAGCGTCGAGGAGGGCGTCCGGCTGCTCCGAAGGCTCGACGTTCCCGTTTTCCATCCCATAGTGCTCTATTCGAGGACCGAAGAGGAGTGGCGCAACGAGTTTCAGTCGGTCAACGGAGGGTCCATCGGCTGGTCCGTGGCCATGCCGGAATTCGAGGGGATGATCGAGCCCATAGTCGGCGGGGCGCTGAAGAGGCAGCG
>CALFXO010000171.1 GCA_937958025.1 uncultured Syntrophobacteraceae bacterium | reverse complement strand
AAATTCCTTGTCCTCAGCATCCTGGAGGGGGCGGAAGAGCGGCGAAATGGCGAAGGCGATTTGCATGCTCGGGAATTCACGGCTGAGAAACGCGTGGAATCCTTCCATGCTTTCGAGGGAGCCCCCGTACAGTCCCACGGGAACGCCCCGAAAAGCTGCCTCACGGCAAATCCCAAGCATCAAGTCAGAGCCCCTGATGTGGGTGGCCTGATCGATGCGCAGCAGTCGCAACACCCAGTAGAGCGGCCTACCGTCTGGAACGACGAGGCTCGCGCCATTCACCACCGCTCTAAAACCTGGGTTGCTCTTGGCTTCCATGCACATGTGAACATTGGCCGCACACACATATCTACCTAAACGCTCAGAAGCGCTCAACCAATCGAAAATTCTGTCGACGGCGTCGGCGCGGCGCAAACCATCAACCCGAATGGGAAGAATCCTCGCCGAATGATTCATTGCAAAACCGACCTCCTTCTAGGCAAAAAACAAGAGAAGCAGATTTTAGGGACCGATTCCTTCATGCATCGCCATCCCTATCGGGATGCTTTACACGATCCGCATTCGTGGAACCATTCCCCCTGCCCAAGCATCTAAGCATCTATCGAAAGAAGTATGAGTTCAACTAAGGGGCGAACGCCCTTCACCGACCGGAAAAACCCGAAACTCCCTGTTTGCGCTCCCGGATCACTTTGGAATAAATCGATATTAGATGCCGATAGTTCGTCTCTGAAGTATACTTCTCCGCATGCACTTCTCTCGCCCGCTGCCCCATTTTTGCCATCTCTTCGGGATGCGCTTCGGCCCAAAGCATCTTTTCGGCTAGATCCTGCGCAGAGCCGGGCTCGAAGAGCAGGCCAGTCACTCCATGTTCAATTATCTCAGGCATCGGACCAAGCCTTGTCCCAATAACAGGCAACCCGCAAGCATAGGCCTCAGCAATAGTACGCGGAAAGCCTTCATACCATGTGCTTGGCAGCACCAAATATGAAGCGGACTGCATCAAGGAATATACGTCTGTATTATTCTTCCAACCCAAGAACTCCATGTGGCGACAGCGACGCACATCCTCCGTTAGAGGGCCATCACCAACAATTCGGAGACGCATTGAACTCATGGTGTCAAGGGCCTGTAAAAGAACGTCAATTCCCTTTTCTACCGACAAACGACCAACGAATAAGCCTCCCATGCGAGGAGCCGCGGCCTTCTCAGTCGTAACGTCAATAAAGTTTACCTTGCAGAGCACTTTACGCCGTGGCATCCCACATTCAATATGCTTTTGAATGCCGAATTCACTTAGAGCAATGAGGCTCGTCACTTTGTTGCGGTATGTACCGATTGCCCTATGGAAAGCAAAAGACGCAACTAGGACCAAGGATTGAGCGTAGGAGTGTCGGTAACACCGTCTTGCTATCCCTCTAAAAGGAATACGCCCAACGCAATCTTCACATATTCGACCTTTGCGCAGGAATGCCCCCTGAGCGCACGCATAGCGGTAGTTGTGAAGGGTGAGCACTATAGGAACACCGCAGGCGTTCGCTGTCCAAAATATAGACGGGGACAACTGGGGAAAGGTGTTATGGACGTGGATAATATCGGGTTGAAACTGGCGGATCAGCTCCCTCAATTTTCGAGATGCGCGAAATGACCATATTGCCTCTATTGCGGCAATGGCCGCGTTCCGCTTGGCAAGCTCCTTGTTGTCTTCCAGGTAAAGCAACGTTTCGTGCCCCCTGGACCGCAATAATTCGCATTCCGCCTCAACAACGGCGTCCTCTCCACCACGGTATATATAACGATTGTGGGCGAGGAGCACTCTAATCTTCCTCCCGTCCCCAAGCGCCTCTCCGTGGGTGAGCCCCCTTCCGCTCGTACGTTCCTGCTGTTCTAATCCGTCACCGTTGCCTAGCATTTCGTTCGCCATTCAGTTTTGATGAACCTGCGGTATTAATTGGATTGGAGCGGTTCTTGCTTGAACGCTTTATCAAAGGTCTCCACCATTTTCGTAACATTGCTTCTTGATTCAATCACTTCCGCAGCTTCTGCGCCCATGACCGCACCCGATCCACTCCGCAAATCGCGAAGGGCGCGCTCCATAGCCGAGACAAGGTCATCAGCGTCTCCTTTGCGGAACCTGTATCCGGTGACTCCATCCAGGACGAGGTCGTCTTCCGTTCCGTCGGCTTCCGAGCAAATGCAGGGAATTCCCCAAAACATCGCCTGATTCAGAGCGAGTCCGCCAAGGCCTGGCAGCACAAAGAAATCGGCCGCTGCGAAGTACTTGTCAACCCCATCGAAAATTCTTCCAAAAAAGCGGATGCCGTCGGAGGGTCGCCCCGCAGCTATCTCTTTAAAAAAGGGCAGATCCGGACCATCGCCTATCAACCAAAGCTGAGCCTCTTTTTCCCGCTCCGCCAGCAGGGTGAATGCATCCAACAATAGATCCACCTTTTTTTCCCGCAACATCCCCCCCACATAGAGGAACACGGGCCTGCCCGCCGCTCCCATCTCCCGGCGCAGGTTCGCCGCCTCCGTCCTGATGGCGCTCTCCTGCCTGTGATAATCGTCTATTTCTATGCCATTATAGCAGACGGTGATGCGTTCCGGCCTGATATTCAACTCCTCGAGGTACCTCTTCCCCTTCGTGCTATAGACCAGATGCTGGTCTGCGAACTTGAAGTAGAGAAGCATAAAAAGCTTTTTTAACTTTAGGGCGAGGGAACCCTTTTCCTGAGCCTCCCAGCCGCAAGACCACATGATGAGTCGCTTTCCCAGAAGCTTGGCGTAAAGGGCGATCAGCCAATTGGAAAATGTGCCGCTAATGCCAAGAATAACTATGGCATCGGGATCATAAGAGCGCACCGCTCCGAGGGCGCCCTTCTGCCACCTCAGCTTGATGGTCCCAAGATTCTTTTCGCCGTTTTGAATGTGAGTTGTCCGAAAGGGTATGACCGCGCCGGAGCCCACGTCTGGCCTCCCCGTTTCCTTCGTTTGAAACCCGTGGACAACCAGCAAATCGACGTCTCTCAGGCGTGCAAGCTTTGAATAAAAAGTCTTTCTATAGCCGGTGAGGATATTCGTCACAAAGGCAACACGCATAGGATCCTCAAAAAAGAAGTTGTCCACGAGCACTCAGCTTTCTTCAGGCAACGAAGAAAAGCGCCATCTTTCCAGATATAAGGGAGGCGTGGTCATCCCGCCTCTCGATGGAGGAATTCTAACGCGGCCTCCATCCAAAGGCCATACTCGCCCTACTACAACACCTACTTTGAAAGCACCCGCAAAGTAGGTGCTAGCACGGCAGCATCCAGGTAGGTCACTTTCTTTCCCGAAAAATCGACGTACGCTCGGAGCGCCCCGTCATCAAAGTAAAGCGTCTTCCCTCCGATGAAGCTCTGGAGCGTCAAGTCGGCAGGAACTTTGCCGACATAGCCTGGACGCAGCAGATGCACCGTAACGACGCTCGTTGTGCTGGAATCGTCCGCCGTCAGCAGCTTTCCCGAATAGTGGCCGAACCCCTCATAGTGCTGCTCCGTGGCCGGGATGCTGAAAGAAGTTGCGCTGTATGTCAGCGAGTCCGTAGAAAATGTATTGACAGCCAAAACGCTTGAACTGCCAGTGTAGACATAACGCCCTCCCACGAGGCCGAGCGGTCCGTCGCCAAAATGGATGCGGCTCGATACGCTCGATGCACTAGCCAACGCTATCTCGTCCCGCACCAGCACGTACCCGTTTTTCAAAACGATGAACGCTCTTTGATAAGAGTTCACTCCAAGGCTGGAGGAATAGATATTGCTCAGATCGGCGACCGCGTACACGCAGTCCGACGCATTGGAAAAGTAGGTCAAATCAGCCACGCCTCCAATAAGATGGACTGAGGCTCGGTAAGATTCTGTTCCCCCCTCGCTCAACTCCCCTGTCTGGTTAAACAGACACAGGTTGTGATTCTTCGTATATTTCACATCCACATAGCCGTCGTCCACAACAAGCCAATTTCCATAGGCCCAGATCATGAAATTCCCAAGATCGGGATGTATATGAACGCCAGAAGATAATCCCACGCCCTCGGCAAGCTTCCCCAGGGTCGGTCCCGCCTTGAAGAAGGTCCAAACGCAATCTTTAGTCCAGTTGGTCCTGCTGATGACGATGCCGAAATTATCGAAAGAAGCGCTGGTGGGAAGGTCTTCAGGAGACTTTGTGCTCACTGTTTCATCATACCATAGGAGATCCTGCCAGGAATAGAGAGCGCCATCCCCCCGAGCCGTCTCAATCGTCTCAGCAAGCCATTGGGCGCGTCCATCCCCAAAGACGCTTGCAAGCGCCCGAAGGATATATCCCGGGCCATACCATTCGGTGGTTGCGGAATCAGAGTAATCCACATTTTCCGCGTAATCGGGCGTAGACGCGTAGAGGCGGAATAAGGCCGTATTCTTGAAATAGTCGTTGCCCACGACTTCAGAAATCCCGTACAGGGGCTTCATGGCGTAGAAATAACTCAGCAACGCATCCGTTGCGTAGCCCCAATAGCCAATGCCTTCCGGGCACGCCCCGTCGGGCGAAAGGAGCGACAACACTTTTGTGAAATTGGTGCGAGCCATGGCGATGTAGGACTCCGCTTCGTCCGTCTCTCCGTAGAGCGTCAGCCCCGCCACGCCGAGCGCCAAGAAATACCTGTAGTTCTGATTGTGCAGATAATCCTTCGCCCACCACACTTGCCGATAATAAACTGCGTCATAGAGCACCTCCGCCTGGTGCGTTATTTTAGCCCTGTACGTTCGCCTTTCCTCGTCGGTAAAATGATCGTGAAGCCAATCGTAGGCGATGCTCATTCCAATAAGAAGATGCGCGGCATTCAAGTTAGTGTCATCACCCCAGGTCGAGAAGGAGCACAGTGCATTCATCCAGGAGCGGGTGTATTCCAGATACGTCTCGTCGCCTGTCAACAAGTAAACGATGGACAGATATAGCAGGCGATCTCCGTAGCTTCTGAAATCCCCGCTCAAGGTGGAAGGCGCGCTCACGGAAAGATAAGAGTAGGCCTTTTTGCTGACGCTCTTCCAGAACTTGGAATAGGGGTAAGTCGAGAGTTTATTCTTGAGGCTCTCAATCTTGGCGTCGTCAAGGTAAAGGCGCGGTCTTGTCGTCGTAAGTTGGGCCAAGCCCGAGGGCTCCGGGCTGAGTTGCGCCCTTTCAATCGCACTGTAGCTGTCGAGCTTCGTTAAGGAAACGCCGTATACGTACATGGTGGCGCTCATGGCGTCTGTGACGGATTTCTGTATGCTGAGCACGCCGTAGGCGGCCGTAGAGTCAACCTTAAACTCCCACCACAGCTTCTGCCACTGCCCCATGGCTGCTATGTCATAGGATTGGGTTATGCAATTCGCGATCCACTTCTTACTGCCGTTGTATACGCCCAGCCGGAGGTAAGGAGACAAGTCAGGCCGTGAAAGCGCATCCGCCTTCATCCAGCATTCAAGACGATATATGGCGCCCCCGGTTAATGGTATCTTGACCGACTGGATATCGACAAAACTCCAAGTATTTGAAATAGAACCCGAAATTTTGGCTACGTTCTGGCTTAAAGTAGAATCGAAGGTTGAGTTGAGAGTTACGCCTGAGGCGGCTGTCCATCCAGTGAAGCCGCTCTCCCCCGAGGCGTCCGTCACTAGGTTCGTCGCCGCTATGCCGGGCTGAGCCATCGCGACAAGAGATATCGAGATACACAATACGGTGATATATAGAAAGGATATCTTCTTAGACGTCTTCATGCTGTCTCCTTTACTCCCCCACGCCGCCCTCGCTTTTCCTCTCATGTAAGGTGCAGCACTGCAAATAAGGGCAGAGGTTCAAAGCGTCAGAAGCGCCTAAAACCGACGAAGGGACGATCTTCCTGGAGTCGATCGGGCGTGTATATTTGGCCCGCGTCTCCATTTCGGATTGCATAACGCGACCATTCTCAACCGCTAATGCTTTTATCCCGCGATGTTGCGGAAAAGAAAACAAATTTTCTGCATGGTTGATTCCTGGTCAAATTTCGACTTGGCTGTTTCATAAGCGGCCGCGCCCATGCTGACCCGCAGGTTTGGATTCTCAATGAGTCTTATCAGCCTGTCGGCCAGACTGTCCACATCCATGGGCGGGACGAGGAACCCGTTCACCCCGTCCTCGATCTGTTCGGGAATGCCTGAAACGTAGGTTGAGACAATTGGGAGCCCATAAGACATGGCCTCTGTTATGGCCGTCGGCATTCCGTCTCTTTGTCCGTTCAAATAAATATCCGACGGCGACACAAATACATCCGCCTTGGAAAGGCAGTCCTCCACCGCGGAAAGAGGCTGATGCCCAAGCAAGCGCACATTCTCCTGGAGTCCGAGGTCAGCGACCATCTTCTCGAGCGGGGCGAACAGGGGGCCGTTCCCGGCGCAATGGAAAAAAAAGGACGCGCCGGCGTCCTTGACTTTCTTCAATGCCTTGAAGAGAATCCCATAGCCTTTGAATCCCGTGAAACTCGCGGACATAAAGAGGACTGGCGTCCCATTTGTCCGCTTGGCGAGCCCGCGTGCGGGAATGCGAACGCCATTGTAGATCACGGTCACCTTGCCCGGATCGATTGTGTAGCCCGAAATCAGCTCCAAATATTCTTTGTTGTACTTTGAAATGGCGATGATTCGGGAGGCGCGCCGGATCTTCTCCTGCAGGAAGGGAGAATACAGATAGATATCCGCCGAGGCGTGGGCGGTGAAACTGAACGGCGCGCCGGTTAGGACGTGGGCGATGAACGCCGCTGTCGACGCGGTGGAAAAGTGTGCGTGCATGTGATCCACTTTCCGCGTCCGTACGAGATCGGAGACTCCAAATCCTGCGAGAATGTGCATCAGGAGACGCGCGTTGTCCCTGAGCGTGAGCTTGGGGATTTCAGAGAGCCAAAGGGAAAGCACTTCTCGAAAACCATTGAAATTACAGAAGATCGATCGCAGCAGCGCCCACACGTTCGCCAGCAGACGTTTATTCACATAAACCGCCTCATGCAGCCAGGATGTCTCTTCCGTATTGAGCCTTCCGGGACCGGGCTCTTTGTAGGCGAGGACGGTGAGATTGTCGAACAGTCGCCGCTCCTTGATATAATTCACTTCGCGGAGCACAAACGTCTCGGTGTTCGATGGGAAGCTCACAACCACATAGGCAAGATTCATCGGACTCCATCTCCCAATCCATCACCATTTCAGTTAATCACCCGTCCTTGCGTTGGAGACGAAGAGAGCAATAAAGCTCTTCATAACGACCGGCGACATTCTCAAAACGAAAGCCTTCGGCCGTCCTTCTCGCCCCCTCGCAAATTTTTCCGTAAAGACATTCGTCGCGCAATAGCCTCTTTATTGCGGCGGCGATGCTTTCCGGCTCGACGTCATCCAGTAGGAGGCCGTTGACGCCATCTTCCACATATTCGGAAAAACCGATCCTGGTGGCTATAATCGGCTTTCCTCTGGCCATCGCCTCCAGCCCGACCAAAGGGAAATTCTCCGAAAGCGAAGGAAACACGCACAACAGGGCGTTGTCGATAACGTCTACAAATTCTGCGTGGAACCCAAGGAATTCGACATTTGACAACCCCCAGTCCCGCGCCATCGGGCCCGTGCCAACGAACTTGAACGGCAGTTCCGGCAGGAGGCCCGCGACCCCCAGTAATGGCTCCATTTTTAATGCAATTTGTCTGCCAAAATTAAGCGCATATTTTCCCCGAATACCCCGCACCTGTGTAAAATAAAGCGAATGGATGCCATTTGGTATCACCGAAAAGCGATCTTTCTTGTAGGGGTAAAGTTCGGTCATTATTTTATGGTTATGCTGGCTTACACAGGTCACGAAGTCCGACTTATATATGTTCACGGCTCTTATCAGCTTATTCTTCACCAAAGTGTAAGGACTCAGCCCATACATTTCCTTCATCCTCGTTTCGGGCACCCCGTCGTGTATGGTCGAAACGAGCGTCCGGCTTCCTTTCTTCATGCAGAAATGCAGCACGTCCGGCATATGAGAATGAATCACGTCGGGATCGATTGCCGTAATGCATCGCTGCAACTTCGATCGGCCAGCAGTCGCGAAGTAAAGCAAACGATGCTTAGGGCGCTTCAAGTAATGCACCTCAACGCCGTCCCTGACTTCCCTTCGTTCACGCTCACCCAGGGTGAGCACTGAAACATCGTGCCTCCCAGCGAGAGCCACGGCGTTCATCCACGCAACCTGTTCGCCCCCGCCGCAATACGGGGGGATGGCTTCGGCAATGAACAATATACGCAACCGCATGACAGGCCCCTCCGAGCGACACGGGATCAAGCCATTTAACCGTGCCACAGCCATTCTATGGTCTTCTGCGAAGTTGTCATGGTCTTGCAGTATCTTAATGGGTTTTTGAGAACGCCCTTGTTTCCTTGTCTCTGCTCCGACCAGTCATCACTTCCAGTGTGGTTGTTCTTTTCTTAAATTCAATCTACCCTTTTCTCAGAAATGGCTTCTCATCAAAAAACACTTATTCGGCAAAAGGTAAGTTAGGATATTGAAAGAGGATATTGCTTGACGGAATCCTGAACACTAACGGACTTAGGTATATATCTAGAGTTAATATTAGACAAATCTAATTTTATAGATCTAATAATAGAGCTTCCAATAGCTATTATGCTTAAAAACACCCAGGTAGTATTTTCACTTCTATCATGACGAATAAATTCAATCTTAGCTTCATTAACAATAAACAGAACCAGTATAAAGTGTAAGCATATCGCAAGAAAGAACAGGCCAGTATTTTCCAATCTCATAGAGTAAATGATAGACATTAATGATTTCCAGTATAGTACAATTAACAATAATGCAAATACCATAAAGCTAATTATTCCATTTCTAATAATGTAAGAATAATATAAGCAGTGGGGCCACCCCATGTAACCCTCGGTCTTTAATGATTCCATAAAATATTTATATCCTGATCCAAATAGGAGTTCTGGCAGTTTCATTCTGCCTATTGTAATATAACCCCATCTCCACGACCCTGTCCTGGTTCCGTATTCACCTTTTTGTATATTTATATCCTTCAACTCAACAATACGATCCATAAATGTACTATCAAATTTTCGCATCTTGTCAGATATAAGAATAATGCTAAATATAAGTAAACATGAGCATAGTGATATTATGGCATATTTAGCAACAGCTCTTATCTTCCCAAGAACACAAAGAAGACCAAAAGTATATAAAATTGCCAATATTCCAGCTATAAATATTCCTCGTGTTTGAGTAAGAACTAAGACAATCATAAAGTTAATAATTATAATGTAATAAAAAAATCTTTCCATATTATTTCTTGTAAAGTAAATTATAATAAAAGAAAGAACACATAATATGGCAATATATTCTGACAGGCACTCATAACCAGGCATTGTTCCAGCAACTCGCGTAGACCACACCGGATTTTCTGCTACAACTATATACTTTACAACAGAGGAAATGCTAGCTAATTGCAAATACGACACCATAGATCCAATAAAACCAGATATAACTATATATCGTATGATAGAAATCAGATCTTCTATGTTATCAATATACTTGATAAGCATACTAAAAAGTGCAAAATTAGACAACATAGCAACAACCATCAAGAAATTATTAGTAAGTCTAATTTTGTCACCCACATAATAGACAATCCCAGAATCTTTACTTATAAAAAAAGTAACAATAGAAAGCATCAATATGATAACTATACTAATTCGCTCATATAGATATGGCCTGACTGCAAGGCTAAACCTGTCGCCAACATCCAAAAACGACATTAGCCACAATGCAATGCTCAGATAAACCGCAGTGCTACCACTTTGCGTGACAAATGATATTGGTATATAGAACACAACAAGCATCAATAAATATTTTTTATTATTAAAATTTACCATAAAATATGACATAAGTAACATAAATGTAATAAATACGGCAATGATTTTGTAAGGAACAGCATCCAATAATTCTAGCATATATCAGTCCTTATGAAACCACACAACTAATTTAGATAAAATACGTTTTAGCAGCATCGGAAATATTTCTGGCTTATTCATAAGAATATATAATGATTTAGCATAATTACTATTCTTAACAAACTTTTCAAATTCTATATAAGAAAGCAATATATGTTCTTCTTTTATGAGCCAATTAAATATATCAACCAATATATAGTTGGATTTAATATGCGGCTCGTCTAAAAGAGTTTTTATCATAATTATGGTTTCTGATATATGATCACCATAATTATATGTTATTGAATTAGTATGTTTTCTATAAAAATACATAGGTATGGGATCAAAACAAAACAAGACATCATGAGCGGCAAGACTAAAATAAAGATAGTAGTCCTCTCCATATCGATAGTTCTCAGGAAAGCTTAGGTTATATTTCTCAATCAGACTGCGTCTTATGAGAGGTTGAATAGCTATTAAGCGCAACTTAACAAGATCCGCTACAGACATTAGCTTATAATATTCTAAGCACAATCCCCTATTCTTATAGGATGATCCAATAACTCGTTTATCTGCTTCGCTAAACAGCCAAATATCATCACATATTGCATCGACGCCTCTATCTTCAGCGGCGCAGACCAGACGTTCAAGGCGCTCTGGAGCAAACCAATCATC
Organism: uncultured Syntrophobacteraceae bacterium; assembly: GCA_937958025.1. Taxonomy (GTDB): domain Bacteria; phylum Desulfobacterota; class Syntrophobacteria; order Syntrophobacterales; family Syntrophobacteraceae; genus CALFXO01. The sequence goes on along the minus strand of CALFXO010000171.1, from coordinate 5,172 downwards.
CGAATCTAAAAAAGTGACCCATTCACCTTTCGCATGCCGCAAGGCCAAATTCCGTGCAACTGCCGGCCCTCTGTTTTTATCATGCCTGTAGACTTCCACTCTCTGGTCCGCAACTGCAAGTTCGGAGGCAATATGAAAGGTGGCATCCGTCGATGCGTCGTCAACAACAATCACTTGAACATTATGCAGAGTCCCCTGCAGAACCGATGCAACGGCTTCCGAAATATATTTCTCTGAATTGTATGCTGGCATAATTACACTGACTTTAGGATCCACGCAAACTATCTCCGTCCTGGAAGCAAAAAGGCAGTTTATTTCATGGACCGAATATCAACCGTAAATCCTATGCCGGTTGCATCAGCACATATCGCCCCGCTCTGAAGAGATCAGCCGACGGAGGATTGTTCCGCCGCACATGGCCGACTCTCGAATTTTGGGCATTTTCTCGGCAAGTTGCTCCTTAAGAGATTCCCGTCTTGCCAGCACTTCGCTAATACGCTTCACGACAATGGCGGGAGAAACGTCTGACGGCTGGATGCAATAATCCTGGCAACCAAATAAATCCTGGTTCAAACCCATGGCTTTTCTACTGTAGGCCAGACTAATCGTTGGAATGCAAGAGGATAAGGCTGCTATGGTGGCGTGAGTCCGCGCTGCCATGAGCGCAGCGCAGCGCGAAATGACCCACTTAGTCTCAGCCGCAGAGAGTTTATCTCCCACACAATACACCTTTCCGCCCCTAACGTCTGCGCAACCGGATGCCACAGCGCGCAAGAATGCATGGTCGTTTGAAAAGGACCATGTCACATGTGGAATGAGAAGCACATCTCGGTGAAGGGTTTCAACCACGATTCTAACGATCTCTGCCGCGCGCCCTATCCAGGCGTCCACATCGCCGCATGTGATGTATTTGGCCATGAGAGGGCTGAAATTCAAACCAATAGCATCGGGAAGAACAGGACAGCCAATTCTTGCGACCGGAGGCTCCACCGGGTCCATAACAAAAGCCGGGTCCGCCATGCGGTGCAACTTGCCGCCAAAGCCTAGTGCATCAAGATAATCATACGATTCTGATTCTCGAACCAGAATGGCGTCTAATCCGCGAAGGTGATTGAGAATCACCGGGGCAAATTCTTCGTCCAACTCAAAAGGCCCTACAGACGCGCCCCAAAGCATGATTGGCGTCCCATTGCTTTGCAGGTGCTGGTCCAGCTCCATGAATTGTATTGGCCTGCCATAGTCAAGAGTATAATTGTCGCCGCCAATTTGTAGCGCACACGCAGCACCACGGCAGAAAGGATCAAGCATTCCATACTTCGGCGGTTCAATGAACAAGGCTCGCCGCATCTGTCTCTTCCACCACGCAGCAGACCAGCGCGGAGAGAACGGCTTCAATAGGCTTACGTGGGCAATTAAAGGATCATACTCGTTCGCAGCTTGCTCTGCAATCAATTCCGGGTGCGCATATGTCCCCACCGTCACGCGGAACTGCTCGCCAAACTCCCCGCGCAATATGGCCATCGTGCCTCGGACAATTGCCTCACAGCCGCGATTTCCGTAGGCTCCATTGCCGACAAGAAGAAAATGAGGCGTATTCATAGACTAGTCTCTCGGCGGATGAAACGCAGAAGTTTTGATGCGACAGCCTTGGCTCTCTTGTAATATCGCTCAAGCACGAGGATGCCTTTTAACCTGAAACGCGCCGTACGCGTTAAAAGATTATAGGTTTGAAGCGGGTCCGAGGCGCTATTAACAGCTTCACGAAATGCTTTATGACTGACTTGACGAAGGTTCTCTCGCGCCAGCAGGACTTGACGTGCAAGAAGCGAAGGGCGAACCGGCGCAACCCGCTTCCGGATGCAGACGCCGCTTTCCGCAGCCAACCACAGTCTATGCGCCAATTGCTTGCGCTTTTGTTCCACAACTCCCCACTGACTTGCAGACACTTTGTCTAAAGACAATGGACTCAACACTACGTGCCCCAACTCAGCGCCATATTCGATAACGTGAAGAGCATTAGGGGATCGTGTCAGCACAATGCTCGTTCCCTTGGCGTCTCTTATAAATTCCGGCAGCCACGCATCCATAAACACGGCATCCGCAACTTCGGAAAATATATCATCGCAAAACAGGCATGATTTAGGCGTGAATTCGCCGTTCAACCACGTTCTGCCATAAAGGCTGTTCCATGGGAGAACGGCGGATTCCATTGGGGTTGATATTTCAGCGAAATAGTCAGAGGCGGATTTTCTCAAGTCCTTGTTCCGGAACGAGAAGGAAGAGACATGTAGTGGGTCCAGTCCCTGCGAACGTATAAGGTGCTCGGTGAATGCGCGGCTCTTTGTCTGTCCACAGACAAGACCAATCACGACAGCAACCCTGTCTTGCAGACGCTTATCCGCCTTCATCGCTAAACGCAAGCCCTTCAAAGCGCAGGGCAATCCTATTACAGCATACCTTCCCGGCTCAAGACGAATCGTCCGAATCACCTTCGACAACTCGACGGGATAATATGCTGACTTGGCCGAAGCCCTCACTTTCTCCGCATCAGCCGCAATCTGATAGCTGAACAATTGCTCGGGGTCGGACTGGGGAGAAACGCAGACCACCCTGTCGACTTCGCCAGACTCCAACAGCGAGGCCAAAAACCAACTCGCCATTCCTCCCGAAGCCCCATGCTCGCGATACGAGCCGCCGGCAAACCCAACGTAGGATTTCAAATGCCATCCTACTTCAGACGTCCGCTGGATTCCTGGGACATCGCCAAAGCAAGCGTTTGCAATCACGTCTTCGTCCTCGGTTTGGTCTGCAAACGGACACACGTGGAGGCAGCGATGGCATTCCGGGAGGCATTTTCCCTGATCGACAGGTTGCATCATCCCCTCGACCGTCCACTCCATGCACAAATTATCAACTGGGCACAACCCGGAGCAGACGCCGCAACCGATGCATAATCCCCTAGGAACTATTTCAGAACAGACATTTCCTACTTGTGACAAAGACGATTCATCCATTGCGTTGAATTCCTCACGACCGGCGAAACCAACCCCATCACCTCGTTTCGCTCCTGCTGCGTCAGCAGAAACCGATAAAAGAGAGGAAGAATTATTCCAGCCGCCGCCATCGCGGACAACCCTAGTTGGAACCATGTATGAGGCTGGATCGAATGAGACAGCAGCCATCCCGTTCCCACCAGGGCGAGCGTTCCTCCAACGATCGGAAGGACCTCGCCATAGAACGTCAGCCGTTGCACTCCGAGGATATGGGCCGCATAACCAGGGGTGAACAAGAGGTTCTTAGCCGTCAGCATTATCGCTCCGGCGCCAGCCACACCATACATGCCCCATCCCATAGGACCACTCAGCAACAATGCCAATCCCAAATTGCCCAAGCCCATCAAAAGGGTCAATATCCCCGGCGTCCGAACCCGGTTGGTTGCAACTTGCACGGCAAATAAGGGGATTACCGCCAGATTGACGCAAAGATGGATTGTCATGAACAGCAACAGCGACGCCAAGGGGTCGAAGGAAGCTCCCAGCCATACGTTCAGAAGCGGCCTGGCAAAGCCGCAGACCAAGCCAATCGGCAGGGCCATCACCAACCCGACAAACTTGACGGCCCGCCGGCAGTACGAGATCAGGGTGGGAATATCCTGCTGACCATAGAGAGAGACAATGGTAGGCGCAAACACACTGGCCATAACGCCAGCCAAGTTCCGCAACTGGCTGGACCACATCATAACGGCTCCGTATCGTCCAGCGCTTTCCGCCCCCAGGATTCTGTTGACCACTATTAAATCAATGCTAAGAAACAAGAGGCTTCCCAGTTGGTTGACAACGATCCAACCTCCCATTCCCGTCAGCTTGAAAAACATTCCCTTGCTGAAGCCGTATGGGTCTAACCGCAGCATGGGAGTCAGATAGCGCCAGACGACCAGCGTCAACGCAATGTTAGTCACCGAGGCCGCAACCAGCGAGAAACCGACATACATCACATTCGGGGCAAGAATGTTGAACAGTGCGAGAATGGAGCACACCCTTACGGCAGTGCTCGCAATCCCGACCATATTGTCCAGATCGAACCGGTTCATGCAAAAGGAAGAGACACTGAATGCGCTTCCGAGTGCGGTAAGGAAAAATACGGACATGGCGCAAAGGAACAACCATGTGAATTGTTTCTCATATCCCGCAGGCAAATTAAAAAACAGCCCTGCATGAACGCAGAACCATAGACAGGGGGCGGCGACAAGAATCAGTATCGCAAGGGTTCCCCAAAAAGAGGTGTTGAACACCCGGTTGGCTTCATCATAATCCTGCCGATCCAGGGCAATTGTTATGAATCGCCCCACGGCCCCGTTTAGAGAAACGGTGAGTAACCCCATGTAGGAGGTCACCGTCATGACCAGGGGCACCAATCCATAGGCTGCTACGCCCAAATGGCGAATAAGGTATGGAGTAAGCCACAAGCCTACAAGAATGCCGAGACCGTAGTTGAGCAACCTGGAAGCCAAATTGACCGAGAAGCGCCCCTTTCGAGGAGCATGCGGCGTATCTGTTGAAGCTGGCTTGCGTGGTTCCGAGGACATGGTCAAGGGCTCTAATCCATTTTACCGTTTAGGGAAAACAGCGATGCCATAATGCGAAAAAAGAAGCCATGGGAAAGATGGTGTTCGTTTCACCCCAGCTTCTCAACAAGAACATCTACGATCCTTGCCGCAGCCTGTCCATCCCAATACTCCGGGATGCCTCCCCGCTTCCCGCGATTTTCAATGATCGCCATCGCCTCGTCCACTATCCTCTGAGCGTCCGTTCCGACAAGGATGTTAGTGCCCTCCGTGATCGTAATCGGCCTCTCGGTATTGGGCCGCAATGTGAGGCATGGCACACCCAAAACCGTAGTCTCTTCCTGGAGGCCGCCCGAATCCGTCAAAACGATCCGGGCGCTGCTGACCAAAGCGAGGAAGTCGAGGTAGCCGAGAGGTTCGATGAGACGCAGGGCGGGCATTTCCTTCAACCGCGCTCCAAACCCAAAAGCTTCGATCTGCTTTCGCGTCCGGGGATGTACGGGGAAAATGATCGGCAGCTTATCCTGCACCACCTTCAGTGCATCCAGAATGCCTGCCAGAGTCTGAGGGTCATCGACATTCGACGGACGGTGCAGCGTCATAGCCGC
>CALFXO010000170.1 GCA_937958025.1 uncultured Syntrophobacteraceae bacterium | reverse complement strand
CTCGTCAAGAGCCACGCCACGGAAGCGGCAGTAAAGAGCGTGGAGGGACTCAGAAGGGATTCGACCGTCTTCCTGACGCTCCAGAACGGAATGGGCAACTGGGAGCGGATAGCGGGCGTCGTGGGGGAAGGCTCGGTGCTTGCCGGGACCACCGCGCAGGGGGCGACGCTCGTCGCGCCGGGGAGAATCAGGCACGGGGGCGCTGGGGCGACTCACATAGGGGAAGTCCACGGTGCGGCCTCCAAGCGCGTTGCGCGGGTGGTTGACCTCTTCCGCCGGGCGGGGCTCGACGCGCACTCGAGCGACCACGTGGAGCAGTTTCTTTGGGAGAAGCTCATCGTCAATGTAGGCATCAACGCCATCACGGCGCTCACGGGAGGGCGCAACGGGGTTGTCGCTGACTTCGAGGCGGCGCGGGACATTTCGATGGAAGCGGTTGCAGAGGCAGTGACGGTGGCGGAAGCGAAGGGCGCGACCGTGAGCAGCGGAATGGCGGAGCGGGTGCTCGCCATTGCACGGGCTACGTCGGTGAACCGTTCTTCGATGGGGCAGGACGTGGACCGGGGCAGGAGGACCGAAATAGATGCAATCAACGGGGCCGTCGTTCGCTTCGCCGAAGAGGCGGGAGTTGACGTCCCGGTGAACCGGACACTCACGCGGCTTGTCCGCACGCTGGAGTCCGTATATTCGGCATAGGGCCGAAGTGTTGTGATGTGTTGTGATATATTGGAGAATGCACCAAAAACTTTGCACAGATGGGAGGCTTCAAACATGACGGCGCGCGTTACTGCTCCGGACGTACTGGCTGCAAAGGGCAAACGAAAAATTTCCGTTCTCACCGCTTATGATTATCCGACAGCGCTCTGGCTCGACCAGAGCGGGGTGGACATTGCGCTGGTGGGGGATTCCCTGGCGATGGTCGTCCTCGGATATGAGGATACGCTTTCCATTGGCATGGAAGAGATGATCCACCACACCCAGGCCGTGGCAAGGGGTGCTAAGCGGGCGTTAGTGATCGGGGATATGCCCTTTCTGTCCTATCAGGCGAGCGTTGAGCAGGCCGTCATGAACGCCGGGAGGTTCCTCAAGGAGGGCAGGGCGCAGGCGGTGAAGCTCGAAGGCGGCGTGCGAGTGCTGCCGCAGGTGAAGGCGATCGTCAACGCGGCCATTCCGGTGCAGGGGCATATAGGGCTCACGCCGCAGAGCGTCGCGCAGTTCGGCGGTTTCAAAGTGCAGGGGAAGACGGCGGAGGCGGCGAAGGCGCTTATTGACGACGCGCTGGCGCTTGCGGACGCTGGATGCTTCAGCATCGTGCTGGAAGCCATCCCCGCGCCGATAGCGGCTCGGATCACCGAGGCCGTTCCGATTCCGACCATCGGTATAGGGGCCGGCCCATACTGCGACGGCCAGGTGCTGGTGGCGCACGACGTGCTCGGGCTCTACGACAGGTTCACCCCGAAATTCGTGAAGCGCTACGCGGAACTGGGGGCAGCGATGAAGGACGCCTTCACGCGCTACAAGGAAGACGTGGAAAACGGCGCGTTTCCGGGGCAGGAGCACGCGTTCTCCATCGGCGGCGAGGAGTTGGAGAAGCTGGAGAAGTAGCGGCGAGGAAGCGCCGGGACGATGCGGGCGCGGGGGCGGTTGGCGTCTGGCCGAAGCCTCCTGCGCCCTTGGGAGTTGTGGCCGCCCGCGTTGGACTCCCCGTGGATCGGCGCGCCGCAAGGAAGGTTCGATAATGACGATGCTCCAGGGACACCTCAAGTCCCTCCTGTATTTCCTGCTCGCAGGGCTTTGTGAAATCGGCGGCGGCTATCTCGTCTGGATATGGCTGCGGGAGGGCAAGAGCACGTGGTTCGCCGTCGCGGGGGCGCTGGCGCTCATATTGTACGGGATCGTCCCGACCCTGCAGCCCGCGAATTTCGGCCGCGTCTACGCCGCGTACGGCGGGGTGTTCATTGTCCTGTCGATTCTCTGGGGCTGGAAGATCGACGGGACCATCCCGGACAGGTACGATCTTATCGGAGGCATGGTCGCGCTGGCAGGGGTGGCTATAATCATGTATTACCCGAGGGGGTGACGGGGCCGCCGCGCCGGGTTTGAACCATGCTCGCCAACATATCTGAATGACCCTATCCCAGTGGACCGGCTTCCGGTTCACGCGCTCACCAAGTAACCGCAAAGCAACACACGTACAACCAACCTGTAACATAATCTTGCTATACGTGACTCTATATTATTCTTTCAGGGCCTAGATCGCGGCCGGCCAAACGCCGGGCTTCCCGTGAATCGAGGGCGGCTTTCATGCTTCATGGGCAGGGTTTCGGGATTTATGAGGTTCGGGGCGAACGCTTTCAGATCTTTGTGGAACAGGAAAGGCGGGGATTGCTATGGGAATCTTGAGAACGCGCATTGGTAAAGTGCAGATCATCTTGCTTCTTGCAGTGGCCATGACTGGAATTATGGCTGCGAATGCGACTGCGGGAACGGTTACGTTTGACTTTGGCGGGACCATGACCTACCAAAATGACGTGACTCTCCATTGGTTCACTCTTCAGGAATCGCTCACGGACGTCAGGATCTGGACTGACTCATATCAGGATGGCGCCAACCTCGACCCCATTATTGCGTTGTGGAGCACCTCCGATGGCGGCGAGTTGCTTGGCGAAGACGACGACACCTATTATCCTGAATATTTCATAGGGCAGACGGACGGGGACGCTGGTTTGATTTTCCCCTACCTTGCCGCTGGAAGATACATCATCTCTGTTGCGGTGTACGACAATTTTGCCGTTTCCGACAATATATTGGATGGTTTTATGCTTGATGAGGATACGCCGGTTGATATTTCGACTTGGATGGGCGTTGCGACGAATGGGTATTATCATGTAAATTTCAGTAACAGCGCTGTCCCCATACCGGGCGCCGCTGTTTTGTTCGCCCCGGCTCTGGCGGCGATTATTGGGCTGAAAAGGAAGTTTACGGCATAAGACGAACGAGAGTTTGAAGCGTCGCCTGAACCCGTTGCCCGATCCACCCTGCCCTTGACGCCTTATAATCTGAGCCAACCCTTTTCTCCTATCCATAGACGATTTTGCCAGGTCAATGTAAACATGCAGCTCATGCTGGGCTTGGGCCGCTTGCAAAAGACGAGGCCCCGCATACTCCAATTGGCCGATCCAAGCCTTTTTCACTCGACATCCGCTATAGTCGGCCATAATCCGTCGTTGTGCGCGTGATCTTGTCTCGCTGCGCAATCAGGCAGGGGATCGTCTCTATCGGAGAACCTATTTGCGTGGTTTCATATTTACAGTTGTGTGTGACTTGCAATGGAAACAGGAGAGCACGTCGATTTAGGGCGTTCGATGGGCGTCATAGTCGCGGTGAACCTACTGGGTTGTTCGAGAGGTGGACTTGGGGGAAGAACTGCCATCCTCTCGGTCACTCTGAAGCTTCTTTGAATAATTGCATTACCTGGAGCTTATGACTTCTTTGCCCCGGAACCGGGCGTTCACGATGGCGTCTGTCCATGGCTTACGCCACTGAATCGTCCGGGAGGAGTTCGGCGAATTATTGAATGCCGTAATCCGTAGCGAAGACCATGTGGGTCTCAAAGGTTGACAGATCGTTTTCACTGAGGTTAAAGACTCTCGCGCCTCTCAGTCTGTTGTTTTCAGCTCCACCCAACCCGTAGGTTCCGAAACCGGCGCTCCCCGAATACCCCAGAAAAATGCCGAAATAATTTCCTACATAGGTGTTGACATGGTCGTGGCCGACGAAAACGCCCTTCACGTCGCCTCTCTCGAGAAGTGCTGCGAACAGGCCGCTGTTGAAAGGACCGGGGCATTCGGTTTCGTTCCGCTCGCCAACGACGCTATGGTTCTCCTTGTAGGTCCACATATCGGCGAACTCCCAAAGGGGAATGTGAAAGAACATCAAGGAAGGAACCTTCGCGCCGTACGACTTTTCGATTTTTTCGGAGGAGTCGGTGTACCAGGCGATCTGGCTGGGCCTGATCCAATCCCAACCGGGCAGGCCGTCAGCGGATCTAGACTGGCCGTTTATATTGCTGGGAGCGTATCTGCCGGAATCGAGGGCCCACACGCCGAATACGGGCTTCGTTCCCTGCGAATTCCTAATGAGAAGATTCATGTTGCCCGCACCGTTTACTCTGGTGGAACTCTTCTCGTTCATGTTGAAAGGGAGAGACATATAATAGCCGAGCATCGCCGTCTCATCCATTTTTCCGGATTCTTCATCGTGATTGCCGAACGTGATGATCCAGGGTATAGCGCGATCGATCACGGGCTGCGTGAAGTTGTCTATAGCCTTCTTGACGTCGTCGACGCTCTTGGGGCCGCCAGTGATATTGTCACCGGTGAAGACAACGAGATCCGGCTGTTCGTTGTCGAGAACGGCTTCGATCAGGGCTACCGTCCTCGGATCGATGTTCTGATCATCCTGGGTGTCGGTGAACTGGACAATCTTGAACGTTTTGTTAGACTTGAACTTAAGGTCAGTGTTCCACGGACCGGCAGCGGCCGGTGTGGAAAGCGCACACGCCAGCGCAGACGCGCATAGCAGCGTTAGTAGTCCGCCTTTCTTTTGAAAAAGACCACTCATGTTGGTTCCTCCTAAGTTTTTCTTGCATTGTCTTCAAACCCAGCCGATAGTTGCTCCCCCCAAATCATGGAGCAAGTGTTGCATCGTTTTGTTAAGCCAATTTGACGAACAGGCCAATAAATGTGTCAAAGCTATTGCATACACGATACAAATATCACCGTTTCCATTTTCGACCGGGGATATTCGTTTTGAAGACAGGGTGAAACGGATGCGTGGCGCGATGGAGAAAGGGGCGCTAGAAAGGAAAGGTGGGAATAAGGCGTCGGGTTTCCATTGAACGATTGGGAAATGTGAAGGCGGGCGAAGTAAAGCGCTGCAATGGAGCGCCTCATAATTTCACTTGTGATACGGTTCGCCCTTTAGGATCGTGAAAGCGCGGTAGACCTGCTCCATGACGACTAGGCGAGCAAGGTCGTGGGGAAGCGTCATCCGGGAGAGCGAAAGCACGGCGGAGGCGCGCTCGCGGAGCTTGGGCGAGACGCCGACGGGACCGCCGATGACCATCCAGACGTTGGCTTGCCCCTGGATCTGGAAACGCTCGAAAAACGCCGCAAGCTCCGGGGACGTGAGCTGCTTTCCGCGCTGGTCCCACACGATGAGCGCGCCGTCTTTATCGGCGAGGTCCAGCGCCCGATCGCTTTCCCGCTCGCGGACAGCGTCTTCCGAGACGCTCTTCGTTATTTTCTCGGCTTTCAGGAAATGTATGGCGAGGGGGGTGTAATGGCGCAGGCGATCGAGATAACGCTGTATGGCGGAGTCGATGTCGGCGAAGGCCGTTTTCCCTATGAAGACGAAATGAAGGTGCATCGGCGGCGAGCAATCAATTTTCGGTGGTTGTCGAAGAAACGGGCGGCGGGCCGGGCGCTGAAGCGTCCTGATCGCCGCTTGCGGGTTCTAAGCGCTCCGCGAGCATCAAAAATTCCCGGTTTCCCTTGGGGCCCAGAATAGGGGAGGGCTCGACGCCCGCCACCCGCAGCCCCAATCCCTTGCAGAAATCCACAATAGTCGCGCAGACTTCTTCGTGCACGTTCGGGTCGCGCACCACGCCGCCGCCCCTGGCGACGATTTCCCTCCCCGCTTCAAACTGGGGCTTGATAAGCGCGATAAGCCGTGGCGCTTTGCCCGTAAGGAAGGGAAGGGCCGCCGGGATGACAATCTTGAGGGATATGAAGGAGGCGTCGATGACGGCCAGATCGATAGGCTCCGGGATAAGTTCGACCGGGAGGCTGCGGATATTCTGCCGCTCGATTGCGACAACGCGCGGGTCCTGCCGCAGCTTCCACGCGAGCTGCCCGTAGCCGACATCGATTGCGTAGACGCGCCTGACCCCTCGCTGGAGCATGCAATCGGTGAACCCCCCGGTAGAGGCCCCAATGTCCATCGCCGCAAGACCCCGGATATCGACAGCAAAGGCGTCGAGTGCGTGCTGGAGCTTGAGGCCGCCTCGGCTCACAAATGGAAGATCCTCGCCCGCCAGTTGTATTTCGGCGTCAAGGGCGGTTTTCTGCCCGGCCTTCGACGCCTTTTGGCCGTCGACAAGGACCTTCCCTTCCATGATGAGCGCCTGCGCCCGCTCGCGGCTGCTTGTCAGTCCCCTGTCCAGCAGGAGCTTATCCAACCGCTCGGAGGACTTTGCCATGATGCTTCCGGTGCAGGTCGAAGGCCGTGCGCGCGATTCCCTCCGCATCGATCCCGCAGAGGCTTCGGAGCTGCTTCTGCGTTCCGTGGGGGACGAATGCGTCCTTGAGTCCAAGGCGCTCGAAGGCTATCGGGAAGTAGGACTCCTCCTGAAACATTTCGAGCACCGCGCTGCCAAATCCGCCTTGGAGCGCGTTTTCTTCTATGGTGATGATGCAGCCGGTCTTCTTCGCCCACTTGAGGATCAAGTCGCGGTCGAGCGGCTTGACGAAGCGGGCGTTCATGACCGCCGCCGACACGCCTTCCTTCTGAAGGCGCTCCGCCGCTTCTAGCGCGGGGTAAACGGTGGCGCCGAGGCCGATCAACAGGAGGTCTTCCCCTTCGCGCAGCATTTCAGCCCTGCCGATGGGAAGCGCGGCGGGCTCGGAATCGAGGGCGACGCCTTCGCCCGCGCCTCTCGGATACTGCACGGCGATGGGACCGTTGTGGTCAACCGCTGTTTTGAGCATATGGCGCAGTTCGTTCTCGTCCTTCGGGGTCATCACCACCATGTTGGGGATGTGACGCAGATAGGAGTAGCCGAAAACGCCATGATGGGTCGGGCCGTCCTCCCCGACGATGCCGCTGCGATCCATCGCAAACACAACCGGGAGGTTCTGGAGGCAGACGTCATGGACGACTTGGTCGTAGGCGCGCTGCAAGAACGTGGAATAGACGGCAAGGATCGGTTTGTAGCCTTCGGCGGCAAGGCCCGCCGCAAACGTTACGGCGTGCTGTTCGGCGATGCCGACGTCGAAAAACCTTTCGGGGAGCTTCTTGGCCAGTACTTCCAATCCGGTCCCTTGGGGCATTGCCGCGGTGATTCCGACTACGCGGGGGTCCTCCTCCGCGAGGTGCGTGACGCACCGCCCGAAAACGGAGGTGTAGGACGGGGCGCAGGACTTGCCCTCGCAGCTTTCGCCGGTTTCGACGTCGAAGGCGCCGAGGCCGTGGAAGCGCGTCGGGTCGCACTCCGCCGGGTGGTATCCCATGCCCTTGCGGGTGAGGACGTGGATGAGGACGGGGCCGTCCACCTGCCGGGCGGTCTTGAATGTCTCGATCAGGTCCTCAAAGCTGTGGCCCTTTATCGGCCCGATATAGAGAAAATCGAGCGCCTGGAAGAGAATCCCCGGCGTAAAGAATGCGCGCAGGGAATCTTCGCTGCGCTTGAGGAGCTGAACGATATTCGGTCCCACTCCGGGAATGGACTTGAAGAGGTTTTCGAGCTCCCTTTTCAGATAAAGGACGCCCTTGTGGGATAGCTTGCGGCTGAGAAATGCCGAGAGGGCGCCCACATTTGGGGATATGGACATTTCATTGTCGTTGAGGACGACGATGAGGTTCTTGTGCAGGTCCCCGGCATGGTTGAGAGCTTCAAAGGCCATGCCGCCCGTCATGCTGCCGTCGCCGATGACGGCTATGGCCCGTTTGGGGCTACCCTGCAACGCCTTGGCGGAGGCCATGCCGAGGGCGGCCGAAATGGAGGTGCTGGCGTGACCGGCGCCGAAGGCGTCGTAGCGGCTTTCCGAGCGCTTGGGGAACCCGCTGATGCCGCCGAACTGGCGTAGCGAGTCGAACTGGTCGCGGCGCCCGGTGATGAGCTTGTGGGCGTAGGACTGGTGACCTACGTCCCATATGATGCGCTCATCGGGCGCGTCGAACACGTAGTGCAGCGCAAGCGTCAGCTCCACCACGCCCAGGTTGGGGGCCAAGTGGCCGCCGTGCTTCGCCACGGTCCCGATGATGTGCTCCCTGATTTCACCCGCCAGTTGCCGCAGCTGATCCAGCGTAAGCTTCTTCAGCTGAGAGGGGGCGTCGATTCTTGAAAGCAATGTGTTGCCGTTGATTTTTTCTTCCAATTTCTTTCACCTCTTCATGCGGTCCTTGCCGTCGCCTCCGGGCGGTCCGGCGGGCCCGATGGTTTCCGTTTTCCATTTAGGCCTTACGATTCAGAAGATAGCGGGCGATGGCTCTCAACGGCCCCGCCTTTTCGTCGAAAGACTCGAGCGCCTCAAGCGCGCCTTCCACATGGGTTTTGGCGGCTTCGCGCGTCGCCGGAACGCCAAGGAGCGCGGGATATGTTTTCTTGTTCTTCGCGATGTCGGAGCCGGGGGTTTTTCCCATGAGCTCCGCATCGCCTTCGATATCGAGGAGATCGTCCGTGATCTGGAATGCGAGCCCCAGATGGCGGCCGTAGCGTTTGAGGGCGGCGACCTGCTCCTGCGAGCCTCCTCCCAGGATGGCCCCCACTTCCAGGGATGCGGAAATGAGCGCTCCGGTTTTGTGCACGTGCATATATTCCACCGTGGAGATGTCCACGTCGCGGTTTTCGGATTCCATATCAATGACCTGACCGGCGATCATGCCGCGGAAGCCGGCGGCCTTCGAGATAATCACTATGGCGTCGAGAAGCCTGTCGGGCGGAATGTTGAGGTCCGCCCGGGAGTTCGCGACGATGTAGAAGGCTTCCGTCAGCAGGGCGTCTCCGGCGAGGATGGCCATGGCTTCGCCGTAAACCTTGTGGTTCGTGAGCTTCCCACGGCGGTAATCGTCGTTGTCCATCGCGGGGAGGTCATCGTGGATGAGGGAGAAGGTGTGAATGATTTCGAGCGCACACGCGGAGGGCATCGCCGTTTGCCACGCACCTCCGACCACCTCCGCCGCCGCCAGGCAAAGGATCGGTCTCAGGCGCTTGCCGCCCGCGAAAAGGCTGTAGCGCATGGAGTCGATCACGTTTTTTTCAAGGCCCGCCGGCTCCGGGAGGCATTTCTCCATGGCAGCCTCCACCCACTGTTTTCTTTCCGCGAGGTATTCCTTTAAATCAAAGTCCTGCATGCCTTCCCCTATAGCCTTCGCGGTTTCCGACGGCGCGTCGTCCATCGGTTGCCCGCTGCAGCCTTCAAAAAATATCTACTCGGGAGTCTCCTGGGCAGGTGGCGCGTCAAAGGGAGCCAGCACTGGCCCTCCTTCCTCCTGTGCGCCCATGAACACCTGGATTTTACTTTCCGCCTCCTCCAGCTTCCGGTTGCAAAACTCCACCAGACGGATGCCTTCGGAGAAAGCCTCCATGGCCTCTTCGAGCGGTAGACTGCCCTTCTCCATCTTTTCGACTATGACTTCCAATTTTTTTAGAGCTTCCTCGAACTGCTCACTCTTCTTTTTGCTCACGTGGCCCCTTCCCGCCCGCGAGGAGCGCGGGTTCTTCAATCGTCTTCTGGACGACGCACAGCAACGATCCTTCGTGCAGCCGGATGCGGACTTTGTCGCCCGGTGCTGCCTCTTCCGCCTTGCGGATCACCTTTTTCGACGGCAGCAGGTAGGTTATCGAATAGCCTCTCCCGAGCACGGCGAGAGGACTCAGGCCGTCCAGCTGCGAGGCGTATTTTTGCAGTCTGTAGCGTTGTTTGTCCAGAAGATTATTATAGTGTAGCGCGAGATCCCGCCGGAGCAGGTCCGTGACGGCGCGGCCCCTTTCGATGCTCTTGAGCGGGCTGGAGAAAAGAAGCCTCTCCTCGTAGCGCGCGCAGACCGAGCGCGCCCTTTCGATGATCCGGAGCATCGCCTGCTGAAGCCGTTCAGTGCGTTCGTCGAGGAAGATGCGCCGGTTTTCGATCTGCCTGAGAGGGCTGATAAGCCGTTTCCCGAGGAGCGCCGCCCGCTGTCCGAGGAGCCGCACCTGACGGAGGGCGGCTTCGAGGACGCGGTCCCTGTGTTTCCCGACTTCCCTGTGGAGGCGCTCTAGCGTAGCGACGATCCATTCCGCCGCCGCCGTCGGGGTCGGCGCCCGCATGTCGGCGACCGCGTCGGATATGGTGAAATCGATCTCGTGGCCCACCGCCGATATGACGGGAAGCCGGGACGCCGCTATGGCGCGGGCGACGACTTCCTCGTTGAACGACCAGAGGTCTTCAATGCTGCCCCCGCCCCGTCCGACGATGAGACAGTCGAGTCCGAGCGCATCGGCGTGCGTGTTCGCGTCTCGGATGGCCTTGGCTATCTCTCCGGCCGCCTCCTGTCCCTGGACGCGCACGGGGAAGACCGTAATGGCAAGGGGGCTCGGGCTTCGCTGGAAGACCTTCAGAATGTCTCGGATCGCCGCTCCGGTGGCAGATGTGACTATGCCTATCCCCTGGGGGCATGCGGGCATGGGGCTCTTCTTAGCCGGGTCGCAGAGCCCCTCCGCCTCGAGCTTCTTCTTGAGCTGCTCGAAGGCTATCTGCATCGCGCCCGCGCCCTTCGGCTCCATCGAAACGACGATGACCTGGTACTCGCCGCGAGGTTCATAAACGGTGCAGTAGCCCTGGCAGAGCACCTGCATGCCGGATTCCGGGGCGAAGCGCAACGCGCGCTGCTGCGTCCTGAACATGACGGCGCGGATCTGGCTCTGCTCGTCCTTGAGCGTAAAATAGCAGTGCCCGGAGGAAGGACTGCGGAGATTGGAGATTTCCCCCGTCACCCAGACGGAAGAAAACCCCGCCTCGATCAATTCCTTGATGTGTGTGTTCAGCATGCTGACGGTGAATATGCTTGGTTCTTCCGATGGGAAAAGGAAGAGCGGATTCATAGGGCTTCCAATTTCCTTTGCCGCGCTATTGGAAAAGCTTCGGGTCCATCGCGTCGCGGAGACCTTCGCCCACCAGGTTGTAGGAAGTGATCGTCAAAAAAATCGCAAGACCCGGAAAAAGAGTGAGCCACCACGCGAATTCAATGTAATCCCGGCTCTGGGAAAGGATGTCGCCCCAGCTTGGGGTTGGGGGCGGAACGCCAAAGCCTAGGAAACTCAGGCTCGATTCCGTGAGTATCGCTCCCGCGATGCCGAAGACCGCCGAGACGAGCACCGGGGCCATGGCGTTTGGCAACATGTGAAGGATGATGATTCGCGCGGAGGACGCCCCCAAGGCGCGCGAGGCCATCACGAAGTCGAGGCGCTTCAGCTTGAAGAACTCCGCCCGCACGAAGCGCGCCGCCCCCGTCCAGCTGGTGAGCCCGATCACCACCATGATGTTGTAAATGCTCGGCGGCAGAAAGGCAATAATGGCGATGATGAGGAAAAACGTCGGGATGGTGAGGAGTATCTCAATCAAGCGGTTGATGACGTGATCGACCCATCCGCCGAAATAGCCTGCGAGAGCCCCCAGGAAGACGCCTATCACGATGGCGATGCCGACCGCCACGAAACCGACGGAGAGCGAAATGCGCGCCCCGTGGATCATCCGGCTGAAGACGTCGCGGCCCCGGTCGTCCGTTCCCATCCAATGCTGGGAGCTAGGGGGCGAGAGAATCTCGAGCAGATTGTATTCGTCGGATGAATAGGGAACGATCGGCCAGATGGCGAAATTGCCGGGCGCATCGCCAATGTTCCTCTGGAGGATGAAGGGCGCTTTCTTTTTGAGATCCTTCCATGTGTAGCTGCCAACCTTCTCCATGCTGGAAAAGAGGGGCCAATGCCATTCACCCTGCCAGCGCAGTAGGATCGGACGGTCGTTGGCGAGAATCGGGGCGAATATGGCGACCACGAAGAAGAGGGCCGTGATCCATAGTCCCATCCTGTTCAGGCCCTTCGCGCTAAATCTGCGCCAGACCATTTGCCGGTACAATTGGGGTGCGTCCATCGGTTGCGTCGCTTTTACTCCAGTTTGATGCGTGGGTCCAGAGCCGCGTAGAGAAGGTCGGAAATCAGCAGCCCGATGAGGGTCAATATAGCGGATATGGTCGTGATCGCCATGATGAGGGGGTAGTCCCTCGAAAGGACCGCCTCGAATCCTAACTGTCCCATGCCCGGAATGGAAAAGATGCTCTCGATGATGACGCTTCCGCCAAACATTCCGGGCAGCAGGAAGGCGAGAATGGTAATGATGGGAAGAAGCGCGTTGCGGAATGCGTGCTTGAAGATGACGACGCGCTCGCTCAGACCTTTCGCGCGGGCCGTGCGCACGTAGTCTTCACGGATGACTTCAAGCATTCCCGCGCGCGAGAGGCGCGAGAGGTATGCGAGCCCGCCGTAGGTGAGGCATGTAACCGGAAGAATCAGATGCATCGTCCTGTCCGCCAACCAAGGCAGAAAATGCCAGGATTCCGATCCGATGGAGGATATCCCGTAGATCGGGAAGACGTCCCAGAAATCGCCCCCTCCGAAGAGCATGATGAGGAGCACCGCCACCCAGAAACTGGGGAGCGAGTAGAGGAAAAAGAAGAAGAGGGTGAGCGCCCGGTCGGCGAGGGATTCCGGGTGAGTGGCCGAGTAAATGCCGAACGGGATGGCAATGACATACACCAGAAAGATCGAGATCAGGTTCAACTCGATCGTGATCGGGAGGCGTTCCGCGATCTTGTCAATTACGGGGCGGTGGTCTTTGTAGGATTCCCCGAAATCGAACGTGAGCACCCGTTTCACCCATAAAGCGTACTGGATGGGGATGGGCTTGTCCAGCCCGTAGAGCTTCTTGGTGTCTTCGATGACCTTCTGGGAGATGGAGGATTCGGAGACGCTGCCCTCGGCCGCCATCTTGAGTTTCATCATGGCGGGGTTTCCCGGCGCCAGTTGGATGATGATGAAGGTTATCAGCGTGATGCCAAGCATCGTTGGAACGATCTGCAAGAGCCTCTTGAGAATGTGCATTTTCATATAGGCGGCGCTCCGCACCTCATCTGTTCACGTCCGGCGACAACGGGCTTTGCTATTTGTCGCCGTACAATTGCAATTCTTTCGGGACCCACCATTGACGGGGGGCCAGTCCCATCGGATAGACGTTCACGTTCTGAAAGCGGCGGTCCACCGCAACCAGGGCCTCCGTGGTGAAGAGGAAGGTGTACGGCTGCTCCTCGTGGATGATCTCGTGGAACCGATGGTAGAGCGCTCTGCGCTTTTCGGCGTCGAATTCCCTACGCCCCTCTTCGATCAGCTTGTCGGCTTCCGCGTTGACGAACCCCACGTAGTTCGATCCTTTCTCGACCTGGGAAGAGTGCCAGAGCTGAAAGGGATCGGACTCCCAATTGAGGCTCCAAGCCATCGTCGTCGCGTCGAAGTCGTGCTCCTGGACGCGCTGGACGAAAACCGCCCACTCGAGCTTGCGGATGTCCATGCGGATGCCAACGTTCTTGAGGTTTTCCTGCAAGATGGTGGCAATCTGTTCGCCAAATTTCGACCCGGCGCTGGTGAGGAATTCAAAGGAAAAGGGGACGCCGTCTTTATCCAGCACGCCGTCTCCGTCGTGGTCTTCCCAACCGGCGGCCTTGAGGAGTTCAACAGCGGCGGCGGGGTCATACGGGTAGGGCTTCACGTCCTTGTTGTAGTCCGGGCTGTTGACGTAAAACGAACCCGTTACGATCGTTCCAAGACCGAAAAGAATTTTGTCGAGGATCAGAGGGCGGTCTATCAGCATGGTCATAGCCTGGCGGACGCGACGGTCCTGGAACCAAGGCTTTCGGAGGTTCCAGCCGATGTAACTATAGATCGGAAGGTAGTATTTGAGCTTCTGATACTTTTCGTTGAAGCGTTCCCCCCCGGTTTGCTTCATCCACTGGATAGGGCGGAGCGACATGAGGTCGAGGGCCCCTTGCTTCAGCACTTGCAGCGCGACGGTGTTGTCGGTGATGATCTTGAAAACGATCCGCTTGATGTGGGGCTTTACGTCCCAGTAATCTTCGTTTCGGACCAGGACGATCTCTTTCCCCGTGTCCCATCTCTCCAGGCGGTAGGGGCCGGTCCCGACCGGCTGGCGCCCTATGGAGTGCTGGTTGAAATCGTCTTCTTCCTTGAAAAGATGCGCGGGGACGATGGGGATTCCGCCGCAGAACTCGAGCGCCCGGAAGTAAGGGGTGCGGTAGGCGTAGCGGATGGTGTAGTCGTCCAGGACTTCGAGCTTCTCAATGTCCTGGTAGTAATTCCTGAGGGGAGCGGCGTCGACCTTGGGGTCCTGAATCCTCTCGTAGGAGTATAGAACGTCTCTGGCCGTGAAGGGGACGCCGTCCTGCCAGTGGACGTTCTTCTTGAGGTGGAAGACATAGGAGAGATGGTCATCCGATATTTCCCACGATTCCGCGAGAGCGGGAACGAGCCCCAGCGTTTTTTCATCGCGCTTGAGAAGGGACTCGTAAATGTAGTCGTTTATGTCGGACGCGTAGGCGTCGGTCGAGGTGATGGGATTCAGCGTTGCGGGCTCGGCTTGCAGTTGCAAGACGAGCCAGTCGCCGTCAACCGGTTCGCCGGGCGCGGCGAGGGCGCCTGGAATGCAAAGGAGCAGGCAACCTATCAGCAAGGTAATGGAGCGTATCGCTTTTCCATAGTGACTTTCGATAGCGGTTCTTCTCAAATCATGCCTTTCCACAGACGCACCAGTTAGCCGCAGAAAGCCGCCAGCGGGCCCACCCATGGCGGGACGGCGCTCATTAATGAAAGCGGGCAGCTCAACCCTCCTAGGATAAATAATAGCGCAGAAAATGAAAACCCCTTTTGTTGCATTGCGCACCAAAAGGGGTTTCGGAATTTCCATCAGATAAGGGTGAGGTAGGAGAGGAAATCCTTAGAGTGAGCTTACATCTATTCCGCGGATGAACTCCCTGATGTTCTGCATCCACTGCTCCACTCTCTTTTCACGCTCTTCGTCGCGAGACGATTCACCGGAGGGAACTCCGCCATTTCCTCCACCTGCGACGCGCTGCTCGGGCGCGCCGCCTGCATCCACCCTCTTTCCCACGTCAAGGGATTCCACACTCACGTCTCCTCCCCTGAGTAGAAGCCAATGGACGCCTTTTGGGAATCCTTCCATCTCTTCCTCCCATCGAATTGATATTTTTGGATTTTCAATATTCATGTCAACACGATGCTAAGTTAATCACCGGAGGAGAAATGTAAAGGCTCCCAATTTCCGCACTAACGGGCTTTCGCCAACAAATCCCTGGTCACTTTGGGAAGAATTCCGCCGTGCCGGTGGCATTCGATCTCTATGGCGGTGTCGAGGCGGCAGAGAACCGAGAACGACTTCACTTCCCCCTGCGGCGATACGGCCTCGACGGTCAGTCTCTGGCCTGGCTGGAGGCCTGCGCTCACACCCCGAATAGTGTAGCGTTCCTCTCCCGTCAGCCCAAGGGACGGCGCGGATTCCCCTTCGAGGAACTGCAAGGGGAGAACTCCCATGCCGATGAGGTTGCTTCGGTGAATGCGCTCATAGCTTTCGACGATCACCGCCTTCACCCCAAGGAGCGCGGTCCCTTTAGCGGCCCAGTCACGGCTGCTGCCCGTCCCGTACTCCTTGCCAGCGATCACCACGAGGGGAACCCCCTCCTTGCGGTATTGTTCGGAGGCTTCATAAACGGATGTTTGCTCTCTGTCCGGGAAATGGCGGGTGAATCCTCCGGTCACCCCCTCCACCAGCTTGTTTCGGATGCGGACGTTGGCGAACGTCCCCCGGATCATCACCTCGTGGTTTCCTCTCCGCGACCCGTAAGAATTGAAATCTTCGGGGGCGACGCCTACGGACATCAGGTATTGGCCCGCCGGGCTGGCCTTCGGGATCGCGCCGGCCGGGGATATGTGGTCCGTCGTCACGGAGTCTCCGAGGTAAAGGAGGACCCTCGCTCCTGTGACGTCGGAGAGCGGCGCGGGCTCCACCGGGATCTCGTCGAGGAAGGGCGGCCTTCGAATGTATGTGGAGTCGGGGTCCCAGACGTACACTTCGCTCTTCGAGGCGGAGAACGTCCGCCATGTGTCGTCGCCGGTGAAGACATCTTTGTATCGCTCTATGAAGCGGTCCCGGAGAACGTATTTTTCAAGGATTTGCTGGACCTCGACGGGGTCCGGCCAGACGTCCTTCAGGAAAACCTTGCGACCCGACGGATCGAGGCCGAGCGGCTCTTTGTCGAAATCGAAATTCATGTCGCCCGCGAGCGCGTAGGCCACCACCAGCGGCGGAGAAGCCAGGTAGTTCGCTCGCACCGCCTGATGGATGCGGCCCTCGAAGTTCCTGTTGCCGCTTAGGACAGCTGCCGCAACGAGCTTGCCCGAGTCGATGGCGTCCTGGATGGGGTCCGGCAACGGACCGCTATTGCCGATGCAGGTGGTGCAGCCGTAGCCCGCGAGGTGGAACTTCTGGGCCTCGAGTGCGCCGAGGAGGCCAGAGGACGTCAGGTAATCCGTCACCACGCGGGAGCCGGGCGCGAGGCTGGTCTTCACCCATGGCTTGGAACGAATGCCTTTATCAAACGCGTTGCGGGCGAGGACCCCGGCGGCGATCATGCTCACAGGGTTCGACGTGTTCGTGCAGCTGGTTATGGCGGCGATGACGACGGAGCCGTGACCGAGGGAGATCTCACCATCCGGCGTCGACACTGCGACTTTCTTCTCGACCTCCTCGTCGGAGAGGCCGAATCCCAGCTTGGCAATCGGCTTCTTGAGGGCGTCGTGGAACTCCTGGCTCGCGCGTTTGAAGGGGACTCGATCCTGTGGGCGGCGGGGACCGGCGAGGTTCGCTTCGACGTGGCTCAGGTCCACTTCGAGCACCTCTGAAAAGAGGAAATCGTCCTTGTCCGGAGAAGCGAAGAGCCCTTGCTCTTTCGCGTAGGCTTCAACAAGCTGGATGAGGGATTCGTCTCTGCCGGAAAGCCGCAGGTAATCGATCGTCTGCCCGTCGATGGGGAAGAACCCCATGGTGGCGCCGTACTCAGGGGCCATGTTGGCGAGGGTTGCGCGGTCTGGAGCGGTGAGCTTCGGAAGGCCGGGGCCGAAGAATTCCACGAATTTCCCGACCACCACCATGGCGCGGAGCTTCTGCGCAACGTCGAGCACTACGTCGGCAGATGTCACGCCGGGCGCTGGCTCGCCGATCAGCTTCACGCCAACCACCTGGGGGATGGGAAAATAGTAGGGCTGTCCGAGCATGACCGCTTCCGCTTCGATGCCCCCGACGCCCCAGCCCATCACACCCACGCCGTTTATCATTGTTGTGTGGGAGTCGGTCCCCAAGACGGTGTCGGGGAATGCGACTTCTTTATCGCCTCGCGCGGCGGTTTGCACAATCGGGGCCAGATACTCGAGGTTCACCTGGTGCACGATTCCGGTTCCAGGTGGAACGACGGAGAAACCGTTGAAGTTCTGCTGCGCCCAATGCAGGAGGCTGTAGCGCTCCCGGTTGCGCTCGTACTCCTTCTTAATGTTGAACTTTAGCGCGTCCGGGGTTCCGAAGGCATCCACCTGGACGGAATGGTCGATCACCAGATCCGCCCGGATGAGCGGGTTGATGCGGGAAGGATCGCCCCCCATCTCCCGCACGGCGTCCCGCATAGCGGAGAGGTCTACGACAACGGGAACTCCGGTGAAGTCCTGGAGCAACACGCGCGCGGGCATAAGAGGCGCTTCGCGGACCACTCCGGGCTCAAGCGGGTAGGAGAGAACGGATTCGATGTCAGCGGCCGACACCATGACGCCGTCTTCATTGCGCAGGAGGTTTTCAAGGAGGATCCTGATGGATATGGGGAAGCGATCTATCTGCGTCCAGCCTCTCTTTTTCAGCTCTTCGAGGCGAAAGATCGCATAGCGCTTCGCGCCCACTTTGATTTCCGAAAGGGTCCCAAAAGAATTCATGCGTGTTTATCCTCTTGTCTGAGTTTCAGGGAAGCGCATACAATGGCAAAGCAGAGCTTAAAGTTGTCTTGCGCAAAACGAAACATGTTGTTAGAGTGCCTCGTTCCGGAGCGGTTCCGACATTCATTTCTTTGCGAACATTGGCGCCGCGTGGGTTCTTGAACGGTTCGAGCTTTGGTCATCCGGCTTCGCAACGTGGGGGCTTGGGTGCGGATGAAGCAGAAGGCGTTTGATTCTAACTTGAAGCAAATACGTTAAGAGCACGATAGCACATGATCTGCCGTCAGGCAACTGATCCTCGTTGGGTTCCAGGACAAAATTCATTCAGTTGACAGGGGAAAGAACAGTATGAAAATCGCTATTATCGGCACCGGATACGTGGGGTTGGTGAGCGGGGCCTGCTTTGCGGAACTGGGACATGAAGTGACTTGCATCGATAAGGAAGAGTCCAAGATAGCCCGTTTGCAGAACGGGGAAGTCCCGATCTATGAGCCGGGGTTGGATGTCCTGGTGAAGAAGAACATGGAGGCGAACCGCCTCGTGTTCACCACTCAGTTCACGCCCGGCGTCCCGGATGCGGAGGTTGTTTTTATAGCCGTCGGCACCCCGGCGTCGCGACGTGGGGATGGCTACGCGGACCTCACCTATGTCTATGAAGTGGCGAGACAGTTGGCCCCGGTGCTTCAAGGCTACACTGTGGTGGTGAACAAAAGCACGGTGCCGGTTGGAACGGCGCGGCAGGTGCACCGCATCATATCGGAACTCCATCCTGGCGTAGACTTTGACGTTGCGAGCAATCCGGAGTTCCTGCGGGAAGGAGCCGCGATCAACGACTTTCTGCGCCCCGACCGCGTCGTGGTGGGCGTCGATTCCCCGAGGGCCGAAGCGGTGCTGAAGTCCGTCTACCGGCCGCTCTATCTGCTGGAAACGCCCGTTGTCGTTACGACGATCGAGAGCGCCGAATTGACCAAATACGCCGCGAACGCCTTCCTCGCAACGAAGATCAGCTTTATCAACGAAATAGCCAATCTGTGCGAGGAAATCGGGGCCGACGTCCAGGACGTGGCGAAGGGCATCGGCCTGGATGGGCGCATCGGAAAGAAATTTCTTCATGCGGGTCCCGGTTATGGCGGTTCCTGCTTTCCGAAAGACACCCACGCCCTCTTGCGCATTGCCCAGGAGCACGGCGTTGCATTCCGGGTGGTGGAATCGGTCGTCGAAGTGAATGCAGCGCAGAAAGCCCGCATGGTGCGCAAGATACGTAATGCATTGGGTGGGAACGAGGCAGGAAAGACAATCGCCATTCTGGGGCTCACCTTCAAGCCGGAGACGGATGACATGCGCGACGCCCCGTCCCTCACCATTATTCCGGCGCTTATAGAGCATGGGGCGGCGATTCGCGTGCACGATCCGCAGGCGATGGCGGAAGCGGCGCGGCTTATGCCTGAGGCGACTTTCTGCGTCAGCAGCTATGAGGCGTGCGAAGGCGCGGATGCGGTGGTCCTCATGACGGAATGGAACGAGTATCGCGCCATGGACCTGGATCGGGTGAAGGGGCTGCTCAAGTCCCCTATATTTATCGACTTGCGCAACGTGTACCTGCCGGGCGCGATGAAGGAGCTTGGGTTCCAGTATTTCAGCGTGGGAAGAACACCTGTTTGTTGATGCAACGGGGACGCCCTATGGACGTCTCCAAAAGGGATGGTGCAAAGGAATCGTGATGGATGGCAATTACACCGATTTGCATCTGTACAACACCATGTCCAGAAGCAAGGAGATATTCAGGCCGCTGGAGGCGGGACGGGTGAGGATCTTCACCTGCGGTCCTTCCATATACCAGAGGCCGCATGTCGGCAACTACCGGACCTTTTTGTTTGAAGACGTCCTTGTGCGCTATTTGGAGTACAGAGGACTGCATGTCGACCGGATCATCAACTTTACGGATGTCGAGGATAAGGCGATCGCAGAGGCCGAAAAGGAGGGGAAGACGCTCCAGGACCTCACTGGACGGGCGGGAGACAGGTTCTTCGAGGACGCCGCTCTCCTTCAGTTGAAACTCCCGGAAGTCATTCCACGATCCTCGACGACGGTTGACGAGGCGGTGCGCCTCATACAGATTCTGCTGGACAAGGGCTACGCCTATTGGGACAAGGGAGACGTTTTCTTCCAACCCTTGAAGTTCGCGGGCTTCGGGAAGCTCTTCCGCCTCGACATGAGTCGCTGGCCGAAGACGACCCGGCGCTTCCGGAAGGACACCTATCCGGGCGTCCGGTGGAACCTGGGCGATTTCATCCTCTGGCACGGCTGCAAGCCGGGTGAGACCATTTACTGGGAAACCGTTATCGGAAGAGGGCGTCCCGCGTGGAACATCCAGGACCCGGCCATCATCTCGCAGTATCTTGGCTTCAGGATCGACATCCACTGCGGCGGGTCGGACAACGTCTACCGGCATCACGATTACAACATCGCGGTCATGGAGTCCGTGTCGGGTGAGGAGCTTGCGCCATTTTGGCTGCACGGGGAGCATTTGCTGCTCGATGGAAAGAAGATGTCCAAGAGCCTCGGGAACATCGTTTACGTGGACGACCTTGCCGCGAAGGGCGCGAAACCGGAGCACATCCGCTTTTACCTGATTTACGGCTGGCATCGTGAAAAGCTCAATCTGACGCAGAGCGACTTCGATGCAAAGGCGGCGAAGCTCGATAATTTCCGTGGGATGGTCGGGGATCTCCTCTCGGGATATTCGGGATCGGGGGAAAGCGCGGCGACCGTGGAAGAGTTGATTTCCGGCATGACGCAGGGCTTCGAGTCCGCGATGAACGATGCGCTCCATGTGGGAAGGGCGTTCGATTCATTGTACGAATCTGTTTCAAAGCTCTCCAATCTCAAGAAGGACGGGCGCCTCGCGGAGAAGGACGGGAAAAGGATAGAGAGCGACTTGCGACGCATCGATGGAGTCCTCCATGTGATATTCCCGCAAGCGTGAATTTTGTGGCGGCGCGGAGTTTGAATCCGGCGGCGTCGGACGGGGGCGCGCCAAAATCATGAGGTTGCATCCATCTATCGATCTTGACAGGATAATCGGATTCTGCTTATATCGGCTTGGCGAGATGCTGGGGAGGGGTTCGCGGGGCTCGGTGAGCGGCGCGCGCCGTCAAATTATCTACAAAATTGTATTATTGGAGGAGAACGGCTATGAAAAAAGTGGTGTTGTGTCTGTTAACGGTGCTCATGCTAAGCTCGTCTGCCTGGGCGAAGAAAATTGTCATTGCGCAGGACGCCACGTGGCCGCCCATGGAATTCATGAACGAGAACAAAGAAATTGTCGGGTTCGACAGTGACTATATGAAGGCCGCCGCGAAAGAGGCGGGCTACGAAGTGGAGCTGAGAAACGTGGCCTGGGACGGCATCTTTGCGGGGCTCGACGCTGGGCAGTACGACGCGGTCTGCTCATCCGTGACTATAACGGACGAGCGCAAGAAGGCCATGGATTTTAGCGAGCCTTACTTCAAGGTGCGCCAAGCGCTGGTGGTTCCCAAGGAATCCGCGGCCAAGACATTGGAAGACATGAAGGGCAAGACGATCGGCGGCCAGATCGGCACGACCGGGTACTTTGTGACCAAGAAGGTGGAAGGCGTCAACGCCAAGTCTTATGACGAAATCGGGTTGGCGATGGAGGATCTTTTCAATGGCCGGATTGACGGCGTCGTCTGTGATGATCCCGTCGCCGCCCAATACGCCCTGCAGAAGGCCGAATACGCCGCGAAGCTGAAGATTGCGGCTGTCCTGGATACGGGCGACGAGTACTATGGCGTCGCCGTGAAGAAAGGCAACAAGGAAGTGCTCGATCTCATCAACAAGGGGATCGCCGAAGTGCAGTCCAAGGGACTGGACAAAGAGATGCGCGCCAAGTGGATGGGGCAGTAGCCCGTTGAATCGATATGTTTAGCCGAAGGGCCGGGAGACGCATCCTGGCCCTTTATCATTAGAAAAGCCTATGTATAATGGATGACGACAGAATAACCATCGATGTAACAGATGGCGCCGCGATCCCGCGAAGAAAAGACGCCGGGCTTTTTTCGGCATGGTGGATCGCTTTCCTGGGCGCCTTGCTCACGCTTGTTTCTCTGCTCGTTTTTGAACCCGACCCCTACCTGAAGATCCTCAAATTTCTGCCGGACGGAATCGTGGTGACGTTTCAGGTCACGTTCGCCTCCATAGGCTTTGCGCTTCTCCTCGGATTGCTCACTGGAATAGGCCGGATTTCAAAAAATAGAATCGTAAATGCCGTAGCCTCAACGTATGTGGAGGTTGTGCGCGGGATTCCGCTCCTTGTGCAGTTGTTCTATATTTATTACGCAATGGGGCGTTTCGTGAAGGTGCCCGACATAGTGGCCGCGGTCATAGCGATGTCTTTCTGTTATGGCGCTTACATGGGAGAGGTTTTCAGGGCGGGAATCGAATCGATCCACAAGGGACAGACGGAAGCGGCGCGGTCGCTTGGGTTCAATCCCTTCCAGACGATGGTGCACGTGATTTTGCCGCAGGCATGGCGGACCATTCTGCCGCCGGTGGGAAACGAGTTCATAGCACTTCTCAAGGACACGTCGCTAGTGTCCATCCTGGCTGTCGCGGACCTGCTGCGGCGCGGGCGGGAGTTTGCCTCGGAGACGTTCACGTACTTCGAAACATACACGATCATCGCGCTCGTTTATCTCATAATCACCCTTATCCTCTCCAAACTCGTCAGCAAAATGGAAGAGAAGATAAACTACTATGCCTGATTCCGACCCCATTATCCGTATCGAGAACGTCTCGAAGCATTTCGGGGCGCTGAAAGCCCTCAATAATGTATCGCTTTCCATAGAGAGCGGGGAGAAGGTCGTCATCATCGGCCCGAGCGGCTCGGGGAAGAGCACCCTGCTGCGAACGATCAACCGGCTGGAGGAAGTGGACGCTGGGACCATCATCGTGGATGGGTGGGACATCCGGAATGCGGGGAACAATATCAATAAGATCCGCATGGAAGTGGGGATGGTTTTCCAGAGCTTCAATCTCTTTCCGCACAAGACCGTGCTCAGGAACCTGACGCTTGCCCCAACGAAGCTCAAGGGAGAATCGAGAGCCGAGGCGGAATCAAACGCCATGCGGCTTCTCGATAAAGTCGGCATTCGGGACAAGGCGGACGTGTACCCCGCGAAGCTCTCCGGGGGGCAGCAGCAGCGGGTCGCCATAGCCCGCGCCCTGGCGATGAGCCCGAAAATAATGCTTTTTGACGAACCGACTTCCGCCCTCGACCCGGAAATGATAGGCGAGGTGCTCGACGTTATGGTGAAGATGGCGCGCGAGGGAATGACCATGGTGGTGGTGACCCATGAAATGGGCTTCGCCCGTGAGGTGGCGGACCGCGTCGTTTTTATGGACCATGGAGAAATTCTCGAGGTCGGGACTCCGGCGCATTTCTTTGAAGATCCCCAACATCCTCGCACGAAAAAGTTCCTTAGTCAGATCCTTTAGCCCGCCGTTTGCTCCGGGGAGCGTCCATCGCTGGACGCTCTCCTGATCTTCCCCCCTCTTTTCAACAACCTGCTCCGGATATTCGTTGTCAGGTCTTCGGCCACGAGCCGATTGCCAACAGTGCATCCAAATGTTATGGTTCCGTCACTCTTGATAATTGTCTGATAGTCTGGTGCGTTGGGAATTGCCGTGCATGAAATGTCGATCGCTCAAAGCGTCTTGGATATAGTGCAGGAAGAAGGGCGTGCTCACGGACTCACGAAGGTCCGCCTCATACGGCTCCAGGTGGGCGAACTGGCCGCCGTAGTTCCGGAGTCGTTGCGGTTTTGCTTCGACCTGATGCGCAAGGAGACCATAGCCGAGGAAGCCTCTCTCGAAATCGAGAGAGTCCCGGTTGTTGCCCGGTGCGGCGAGTGCGGGACGCTTTTTGAGGTCGAGAACAACGTCTTTCTCTGCGTCCATTGCGGGGAGCCCGTGATGGAGCTGATTAGCGGACGGGAGCTGAACGTGCTCTCGATCGAAGGAGATGCGGGAGGGGAAGATGACGGAAGTTAGCGTGCCTGTGGTTCGAGGCATTCTGGAGGCGAACGACCGGCTGGCGGAAGCTAACCGCAAGCGCTTCGACGAAGCGGGAATCCTGGTCGTCAACTTGATGAGCTCGCCCGGCGCCGGGAAAACATCCCTGCTGGAAAAAACCGTGGATGGTCTGCGCGGGCGACTCGCGATGGCGGTGATCGAGGGGGACATACAGTCGACCTACGACGCCGAGCGCATCCACCGGAAGGGCGTTCAGGCCGTTCAGATCAATACGGATGGGGCGTGTCACCTCGACGGCGGGATGATCCGCAAGGCGCTCGATGCCATTGACCTGAACGGCGTGGACGTGCTGGTTATCGAAAATGTCGGGAACCTCGTCTGCCCCGCCGAATTCAATCTTGGAGAGCACCATAAGGTCATGATCCTGAGCGTGGCCGAAGGGGACGACAAGCCGCTCAAGTATCCGCTAATGTTCCAAATTTCCTCCGCGCTCCTTATCAACAAGATAGACCTGCTGCCCTACATCGACTGCGATATAAAGAAGATACATGAGAGGGCGCGTCAGTTGAATGCCTCGCAGGATGTTTTCGAGGTTTCGTGCAGGACGGGAGAAGGGCTGGAGGCGTGGTTGGCATGGCTGGAAGCGAAAGCGGCGGAGAGGAAAAACGCCCGCCGGGAGTAGGCTGTGGCGGCGAAAGGCGGGTCCGGGTTCGCATCCATGGGATGGTGCAAGGGGTCGGTTTCCGGCCTTTTTTATTCCGGCTGGCGCGGGAGCGCGGGTTGGGCGGCTGGGCCCGCAACGGATCGGACGGCGTGGAGGCGGAGGTCTCGGGGCGATCTGGCGAAGTGGCTAATTTTATTAGGGATGTTAACGAAAAAGCCCCGCCGCTCGCAAGGGTCGTTGGCGTGGAGGTCAGCGACCTTCCATTTGCTTTAATTAATGATTTTAAGATATTAGAAAGTCATGAAGGGGGCCGGGGGACGCTGGTTTCGCCGGACGTCGCGGTTTGCGAGGATTGCCTGAGGGAGCTGTTCGACCCGAATGACCGGCGGTGGCTGTATCCATTTGTAAATTGTACGAATTGCGGGCCCCGGTATACGATTATCCGGGACGTTCCGTATGACCGGGGCAAGACCACAATGGCGGCGTTCGCCATGTGCCCGGAATGCCGCGCCGAATATGATAATCCGGGCGATCGGAGGTTTCACGCGCAGCCGAATGCGTGTCCGAAGTGCGGCCCTGTGGCGTGGCTCGAAGCGGCGCGCGGTGACGCGCGGAGGGTCGCGGAAGGGCATGTCGCCGTGCGGGAAGCGGCCCGTTTACTGCGAAACGGCGCCATTTTGGCGGTGAAAGGGCTCGGAGGGTTTCATCTCGCCGTGGATGCGGCGAATGGCGTCTCGGTGGCGCGGCTCCGCGAGAGGAAAGTCCGGGAGGAGAAACCCTTCGCCGTGATGTTCCGGGACATTGGCGCCGTGGAGCAAAGGTGCAGGATTTCGGAGGAGGAAGCGCGGCTCCTTCTGGGTCCGAGGAAGCCCATCGTGCTCCTGGAGAGGTGGGATGATTCGCCGGAGGGAGGGCGGCTCGCGTCGGAGGTGGCTCCGGGAAACAGGCGGCTTGGGGTGTTTCTTCCCTACACGCCTCTTCATTATTTGCTGTTCGCGGAAGGGGCGCCGGGGGCGCTCGTGATGACGAGCGGCAACCGGAGCGACGAGCCGATTGCGGCGGGGAACGACGAGGCCCGCGAGCGGCTCGGGGGAATCGCCGATTACCTTCTGATGCACAACCGGGACATCCACGCGCGTTGCGACGATTCCGTCGCGCGCGTCACGCGGGGGAGCGTTCGTCTGATCCGGAGGGCCAGGGGGTGGGCGCCGTCGCCGGCATTCCTCGGGGAGGAGCTTCCGCCGGTTTTGGGGGTGGGGGCGGAGGTGAAGAACAGCGTCTGCCTCATCCGGGGGAGGGAGGCGTTTCTCAGCCAACACATCGGCGATCTGGAAAACCTGGAGACGCTCCATGCCTTCGAGGAGACCATCGAACACCTGCGGCGCCTGTTCGGCATACGCCCGGAACTGATCGCGCACGACCTGCACCCGGATTACCTCGGCACGCGGTGGGCGGAGGGCAGGCGGGGAGAAACGCCGCTTTTGGGAGTCCAGCACCACCACGCGCATATTGCGTCCGTTGTCGCGGAGAGGAAGGCGGCCGGTCCGGTCCTCGGGCTTGCGCTCGACGGGACAGGCTATGGAACGGATGGGACCCTGTGGGGCGGGGAGCTTCTGCTCGTTGACCGGGACCGTTTCGAGAGGCTGGGGCGGCTGCGGCATATGGCGCTTCCCGGCGGGGACCGGGCGGTGAAGGAGCGCTGGCGGATGGCCGTGAGCTGCCTTTATGGAATCGACCCGATGGGCTTCGAGCGATGGCTTGGCAACCTGCCGGAGCGGATTGGGCGGGAAAAGGTCCGGCTGATCGTCCAGATGATGGAGAAAGGGATCAACGCGCCTCTTACGTCGTCTTGCGGGAGGTTTTTCGATGCGGCCGCGGCGCTTCTTGGAATCCGGGCGGCGGTGAGCTACGAGGGGCAGGCGGCCATCGAACTGGAACAGGCGGTGGAGCCCGATGACGGATTCTACGGCGGATTTGTGCGCAAAGAAGACGGGTTGTGGGTCATGGACCCCCTGCACATGCTTCGGGAAATGATGGAGGACGTGCAGCGGGGAGCGAGGGTGGGGACGGCTGCGGCAAGGTTTCATAACGGGGTGGCCGCCATGCTGTGCGAGGCCGTCCGGGAGGCGAGCCGTGAGACCGGCCTGCGGCGCGTGGCGCTGAGCGGCGGGGTGTTCCAGAACGCCTATCTTTCGGAGCGGCTGGAATCGCTCCTGGCCGAAGAAGGGCTGGAAGTCCTGACGCACGAGGATGCCCCGCCGAACGACGCGTGCATCGCGCTCGGTCAGGCCTTTGTTGCCGCCTGCCGCCTGATGCGGGAGAGAGGGGAGCTGGATGGGCCTTAAGTACGTGGATGAATACCGGGACCCCGGCCTCGCGAGGGGCCTCATTGCGTCCATTATGGCGCGGAGCCGCAAGCCCGCGCGGTTCATGGAAATTTGCGGCACGCACACGGTGGCCATATTCCGGTCGGGGCTGCGGGGGCTCCTTCCCGCGCACATCCAGCTCGTGAGCGGCCCCGGCTGCCCGGTTTGCGTGACGGCGGCGGAAGATATCGACAGGTTTTTGTGGCTTGCGCGACAGCAGGGGGTTATCGTTACGACGTTCGGAGACCTCCTGCGGGTTCCCGGCTCCACATCGTCGCTCCAGAAGGAGCGGAGCGAGGGCGCGGACGTGCGGATGGTCTATTCGAGCTTCGACGCGCTTCGCATCGCCGTGGAGAACCCGGAGCGGCAGGTCGTGCTCCTTGGCGTCGGCTTCGAGACCACCGCGCCGACCGTCGCGGCGGCGGTCAAGAAGGCGGCGGAAAAATCCATTGGGAATTTCAGCGTGTACTGCGCCCACAAGCTCCTTCCCCCGGCGATGGAGACGCTGCTTTCCTCCGGTGAGATGCGGCTTGACGGATTCATCTGCCCCGGCCACGTGAGCACGGTGATAGGGGCGCGGGCCTATGAGGCGGTCGCCGCCCGGCATCGCCTGCCGTGCGTCGTTACGGGCTTCGAGCCGATTGACCTCTTACAGGGGATCGGCATGCTGGTGGAGCAGGTGGAAAGCGGCGGACAGGGAGTGTTCAACCAGTACCGGCGCGCCGTATCGTATGAGGGGAATGCGACGGCGCAGGGGCTCCTGGCCGAGGTGTTCGAGCCGTGCGGGGCCGCGTGGCGCGGACTTGGGCGCATCCCCGAAAGCGGCCTCCGACTTCGGGCCGCGTGGCGGAGGTTCGACGCGGCGGAGCGTTTGTCACTACCGGAGATGAAGGTAGAGGAAAATCCCGCCTGCCGGTGCGGCGATGTGCTTCGGGGGGCGATAACGCCGCCCGAGTGCGGGTTGTTCGGGAGGGCCTGCACGCCGGAGCGGCCCCTCGGGCCTTGCATGGCGTCGAGCGAGGGAACTTGCGGGGCGTATCACAGATTCCGGGGCCAGTGGGAAGATTCGGGCGCGTTGCGCGAAACGGGTGGAAAGTGAGCGAAGAACGGTTGGAGGCGGAGCGTAAGACGCACAAGACGATAGAACTGGACCACGGCGGCGGAGGGCGCGCCATGCACGCGCTCGTCGAGGAGCTTTTTCTCGGCGCCCTGGGGAACGACTACCTTCGAGAGATGAACGACAGCGCCCTGGTGGAGCTGCCGGGATCGAGGATCGCCATGACGACGGATTCCTACGTGGTGGACCCCGTCATATTTCCGGGAGGCGACATCGGGAGCCTCGCCGTCCACGGGACGGTCAACGACCTTGCGATGCGCGGCGCGAGGCCGCTCTATCTGACGGCCGGATTCATACTGGAGGAGGGGCTCGATTTCGCCCTCCTGCGGCGGATCGTCGAAAGCATGGGAGAGGCGGCGCGCAGGGCCGGGGCGCCGGTTGTCGCCGGGGACACCAAGGTCGTCCCGCGAGGGAAGGCGGACAAGATTTACATCAATACGTCCGGCGTAGGCGTCGTGCGCCCCGGCGCGCGGATAGGCGGACAATACGCGCGGGCGGGAGACGTGGTGCTCATTAACGGGCCGATAGGCGACCACGGGATGGCGGTCCTTTGCAAGCGCGAGGGGCTCGCGCTGGAAAATGAAATCGTGAGCGATTCCGCGCCCTTGAACGAACTGGTGGGACGGATGCTGGACGCCTGCCCCGACATACACGTATTGAGGGACCCGACGCGCGGCGGCGTCGGCGCGACGCTCAACGAAATCGCCATGCAGTCGTCGGTGGGAATGCGGCTTCATGAGGAAATGCTTCCGGTGAGGGATGACGTCGCGGGGGCTTGCGAGTTGCTCGGGTTCGACCCGCTCTATGTGGCGAATGAAGGAAAGGTGCTGGTGATAGCCCCGGCGGAGGCCGAGAATGCGCTGCTTTCGGCCATGCGGGGGCATAAGCTTGGAGAAGGGGCGTGCAGGATCGGGGAGGTCGTCGCCGAAGAGCCGGGGAGAGTCGTCATGAGGACCCGGATCGGGGGGCTCCGCGTTGTGGACATGCTGCGGGGCGAGCAACTCCCGCGCATTTGTTGAGGCGACAAGTCCGTGTTTGGAGAAGACGGTGGCCATGGCAACTCACGCGCTGCTTCTCGGCATCGCGGTTATCCAAATTGGGACCGCATCATTTGAGTTGCGTCATGTTTCAGGATGTTTGTCGATGTTGATGAAACGGGGAAGAAATCCGGACGGACGCCCGCCGGTTTGTCCGGTGTGCAAGCGGAAGATGATCGGCATGGGGCTTGGCGTGGGCGTTTGCCCCGACTGCATCCGCGACCGCTGGAAGGAAAGCCAGTGCCGCGTGGCCGCGATCCATGCGCGGTCGCGCCGGGAGTTTCAGCTGCCGGTGAGGCCGCCGATGACTCCGGGGGGGCTGCGGTGCGATCTGTGCTTCCTCCGCTGCCAGATGGGGCCGGACGAGAAGGGATACTGCGGCGTCCGGACCGGAACGGCGGAGAGTTTCAGGCGGGATGGGCGAGACCGCGCACTGGCGTCCTATTACTTCGATCCGATACCGACAAATTGCGTAGCCGACTGGGTTTGCCCCGGCGGAACGGGGGCGGGTTTTCCGAAGTACGCCCACGACCGCGGCCCGGAGGCGGGATACTACAACCTTGCGGTTTTTTTTGAGTCCTGCAATCTGAACTGCCTTTTTTGCCAGAATGCAAGCTTCAAGAGAAGCCACATCGTCAAGCCCGCTTCGACCTGGCGGTCGGTGGAGGAGTTGGCGCGGACCGTGACGGATCGCACGAGCTGCATCTGTTTTTTCGGCGGCGACCCCATTCCGCAGCTTCCCTACGCGCTGCGGGCGGCGGAGCGCGCGAAAGAGCTGAACCCTGGAAGGATACTCCGCATCTGCTGGGAGACGAACGGGGGGGCGCATCCAGCGTGGCTCAAACGCATGGCCCGCATTTCCATGGAAACCGGAGGCTGCGTCAAGGTGGACCTGAAGGCGTGGCATCCCAACATCCACCGGGCGCTCTGCGGGTTCGACAACAGCCGGATACTGAGGAACTTCGCCCTGCTTGCCAGGTGGGCGAAGCTTCGCCCGGACCCGCCGCTGGTGGTGGCGAGCACCCTGCTGACCCCCGGCTACGTGGGGGAGGAGGACGTCTGGCATCTAGCGTCTTTCATCGCGGGGCTCAATCCTGACATTCCTTACGTTCTGCTGGCTTTCGCGCCCCAATTCCGCATGGAGGATTTTCCAACGACATCGAAGGCCCAGGCGGAAGCGTGTCTCGACGCGGCCCAACGCGCGGGGTTGCGGTACGTGCAGTTGGCGAACCGGCATCTCCTCAGCTGATCGTATTGGACCGTAAGCGCTTTTCCTGTATATTCGTCGAGGGTTGAAGATCGCGCGCTCGCAGGAGCGGCGTCCCGCCGCGGCAGGACGCCTTCTGCAACAGGATGAACCCCCAGGTCAAAACGGGGTCCGGAGATGTACAAAGACAAAGAGCTGATGGAGTATCGGGACCTTCTGAAGCCCCCGGAGCAATTCGAGGAGGGCTTTGGGTGGAAGTCCGTCGTGGGGGCGATTTTTATCGGCTTTTTGATGATGCCCGGCTCGATGTACCTGAACCTCGTCATTGGAACGGGGATCGGCCCCGCCGCGAGATGGGTGACGATCATCCTTTTCGCCGAAATCGCGAAGCGCTCCTACACGCACTTGCGGCAGCAGGAGATTTTCGTCCTCTACTACATGGCCGGGGCCGCGATGGCTTCACCGTTTTCCGGACTTCTCTGGAACCAATACCTCATCCAGTCCGAAGCCGCCCAGATGCTCGGGCTGACGCACCTGATACCTTCCTGGGTCGCCCCGCAGCCGGGGTCCGAGTCCTTCCTGAAACGGAGCTTCTTTCATCGCGACTGGCTGATCCCCATCCTGCTCATGGTGGGCTTCGAGCTGGTCCAGGCGGTGGACCATTTCGGGCTTGGCTATGCGCTCTACCGCTTCACCTCCGACGTCGAAAACCTTCCCTTTCCCATGGCCCCGGTAGGAGCGCTCGGGAATATGGCGCTCGCGGAATCGGCGCAGAAGAAGGAAACGGGTTGGAAGTGGAAGGTGTTTTCGATAGGCGGGATGATCGGCCTGACGTTCGGGGCGTTCTACGTTCTGCTGCCCGCGGCCTCCGGGGTGCTGCTATCCGAGCCCATACGGATTTTTCCCATTCCGTGGATCGAGCTGACGCATGCGACAGAGGATTTTCTGCCCGCCGTCGCGACGGGAATCCAGCTCGACCTGGGACTCATATTCATCGGGATGGTGCTGCCGTTCTGGGCCGTCATAGGGGGGCTCGCCGGGTTCCTGATAACGCTCGCCGCCAACCCCATGCTGCACCACTTAGGGATACTCCACCGATGGCACAAGGGAATGGGCACCGTGGACACGGTGTTCGCCAATAACTTCGACTTCTACATGAGCTTCAGCATGGGGCTCGGAGTCGCCATCGCGCTCATCGGCATATTCCAGGTGGTTACGGGTTTCCGTCAAAGCGACGCGACGCCGTTTAAAGACCGTCTGAAACGGCTATTCAATCCGCCGCCGGGGAGGGGCGATTTCAACTTCTGGTGGGCGATCGGCATCTACGTTTTTTCGACGGCCGGGTATATTACGCTTTCGACTTACCTCGTGCCGGGTTTCCCCTGGATTTTCCTCGTAGCGTACGGCTTTATCTACACCCCTTTCATTTCGTACGTCTCCGCCAGGATGGAAGGCGTCGCGGGGCAGTTCGTGAACCTGCCGATGGTGCGCGAGATGAGCTTCATCGCCGCGTCGAAGTTCTTCGGTTACAAGGGGATCGACATCTGGTACGCTCCGATCCCTTTCCACAACTACGGGAAGGCGACGGTCCGGTGGCGCGAGATCGAACTGACCGGAACGAGCTTCAAGAGCATCATCAAGGCGGAGCTGCTGATTTTCCCCGTCGTGATGGCGGCAAGCCTGCTTTTTTCTCAGTACATCTGGGGGCTGGCCCCCCTTCCTTCAAACCAGTACCCATACGCCCAGGAACTGTGGAGGCTCCAGGCGCTCAATACGCTTCTCATGCAGAGCGCGACGCTCGAGGGAAATTCGCCATTTTTCCAGGCGCTCCGCTTCGACTACATGGCGTGGGGGCTGGGGCTTGGGCTCGTCATGTACTATGCGCTCGCGGCGATGAATCTGCCGATCCTGCTCGTTTACGGGATAACGCGGGGACTTTCGCAGTCTACGCCCCATGGCGTGCTGCTCGAACTCGTCGGAGCGCTGCTCGGACGCTACTATTTCATGAAGAAGCACGGAGCGGCATGGAGGCAGTACGCTCCCGTGCTCCTTGCGGGATTTTCGTGCGGAATGGGGCTAATGGGGATGCTCGCCATGGGGTTCACGCTGATTATGCGGTCTCTCGGCGGGCTGGCGTATTGACGGAATGCGGAAATCGGAGGGTGGCAGATCGGAAGAGCACACGTCTGAACTCCAGTCACGAGTGGATATCTC
>CALFXO010000169.1 GCA_937958025.1 uncultured Syntrophobacteraceae bacterium | reverse complement strand
GGAAAAGACTCTCTTAACGTTTCTTTACGTGGGTGGGCGCTTCGGTTGTGCTATGCAGGAAATGCGGCGTCTTCCGGACTGCGCCGCAATGGCGCTGACTCATGCTTCCAACGTCATTCCGGCGAAAGTCGGAATCCAGGTTTGATGCGGCTTTCTGGACCCCGGCTTTCTCCAGAGCTACGGTAAGCCAACGACATTGTGGGTCGGGTTGGTGCGAATCAACACTCAAAGCCTGTGAATTTCTTTTGAATTGAGCTGAGCGAGGATATACCGTGGAGATGTTGGCGGGCCGATGTTTCGCTCAGCGGTCGGGATCGACCAATAATCTGTTTCGAGCATTCTCAAAGCCTCCGGAAATTCCCGTGAAATTCTCGGAATTGCTTGGACTACTGAAGCGGAACGGGTATGAAATAGTCAAAGAGAAGGGATCGATTCGGTGCTATGGAAAGGCTGGATGAGACAGACTCATTCGCGTCGACTATTATGGCGCAAAGGAATTCCCTTCTGGAACCTGCAACTCGATTTTGAGGGCTGCCGGAATTGAGCAGTCATGAGGCGCACGTGGCATGATGGATCTGCCTTGCTCACTTACGATCGAGGCCACGGATGAGCCTGATTATTTCGGATTTTATTCCCCGGATTTGGAAGGCTTTGCAGGCATTGGCCATTCGGCTGAGGACTGCATCCATAAGGCTGGATGGGGAATGAAGGAGCATATCGCCATTCAATGGCGTTGACTTAGGGTCACCGTCGCCCCCACTTACCGTAGCAACTCTTTGATTTTCCATGGAAAGAACGACTCGGTCGAGGTTTGTACTTTCTCCATCCGACTTCTGCGATGCACATTTGCAGCAACAGGCGAAAAGCGATTCAAAACCTCTTGATAACCGAAACGCTTGCCAGGACGGACCATGTTGATGATGAGGGCAAGGACGATGGGAAGGGTCAGCTTTCTCTCTCTGGAGAAATCTCTCGATCGGATGGAAGCTTGGGCATCCGCCTTGTGCTTTGGCAGAAGTTCCTGAAAAAACTGCATGGAAAACAGGTTGAAATTCTCGCCTTCTTCCGAAGAAGGTGGCACGAAATTTTCAGGACTCCGTCATCTTTATCCTCCTGTAATCAGATTCAATATATTGAATATTAAAGATTATTTACTGTAATCCGGCGATCTTTGCAACAAAAAAACTGGGCCACGCGCTAAGTCAACGCCATTGTAAGGCTCCTCATCCAATCGATTGTGATGATGATGCTCCTACAACAGGACAAGCCTCTCAGCTCAAAATCCTCAAACCTTAACAAGCACATGCGCCCCCTCTTGACGCACAACATCGCTGCGTCTATAATTCATTTAACGTTAACGTAAAACTAGGGCATTGGATGGAACATTTCAAAATTGGGGAAGCCGCCAAACAAACGGGCATGACCACCCGGACGATTCGCTACTACGAGGAGATTGGACTACTCGGGCAGCGGGAAGACAGACTGCCAGGGAAGTTGCGTTATTACGACGCCGAAGACGTCGCGAGACTCCGAAAGATACAGCACCTCAAGGAACTCGGCTTCACTCTGGAGGAAATCGCGCAGGTGATCGACCTCTATTTCACCAGCGGGTGCGTCATCGAGGGCAAGCGCCGGATTATCGAAATCCTGCGCGGCCATGCGGCATCCGCCGCAGAGAAGATCCGGGAACTGGAGACTTTCAGACAGGAGTGCGAGGCGAACGCCGACCGCATCGAACAGATCATAACGGAGTGTGAGAAATAGGACGCGAATCGCTGAAGGGTTCGCGAGGCCTTTTTCGGCTCCAATATTTAACGTTTTCGTAAAGGTAAAAATGTAGGCGTACAGTCGGGTCCGGATCAGCGGCGCAGCGGAATATGGCCGTCCCGCAGCGGTGCGATCGACCGTGTCGCAATGACCGCGAATAAATTGCGATGCATTTACGATGAGACAACAAACAACTCATTGGGAGATTCCTTCAGTGGCGGATAGCATATTGAATCACATAGTCCATCCAGGCAGCCCCATGCAGGGCGGAGAACAGGCGGCGACAGGGCCGTCCCGGTCGTTAATCCTGCTTCTTGCCGCGGCGAGTGGGGCGGTTGTCGCAAACCTCTATTACAGCCAGCCGCTGCTCGCGGAAATCGGCCGCAGCATTCGCATGGAGGAGGCGCGTCTCGGGCTTATCCCCGCACTCACTCAGACCGGATACGGCCTCGGCCTCCTCTTTATAACCCCGCTCGGAGACAAGGTGGAAAGGCGCAGCCTCATCGCGTCGCTCACCCTCCTTGCAGCCGTCGCGCTCGCGTTGACCGGAGCAGCGCCGTCCGCGGCCATTCTTCTGCCGCTCAACCTGCTGGTCGGGCTCCTCTCCGTGACGCCGCAAGTCATCGTGCCGTTCACGGCCTCTCTTTCAAGGCCCGAGGAGAGAGGCCGCAACGTAGGGACAGTTATGAGCGGGCTGCTTCTCGGGGTTCTGCTCTCCCGGACGGTGAGCGGATTCCTAGGCGAACTCTTCGGTTGGCGCGCGGTTTATTTCGCAGCCGCCGGCTCCATGGCGATTCTCGCGGCGGTCGTGCGCTTAGGCCTTCCCGCGAACCGTCCCGAGAGCAGCCCTAGCTATCTCGCGCTTCTCGCATCCCTGCCGGGGCTTCTGCGAAAGCTCCCGGCGCTCCAGGAAGCGGCCTTGAGCGGGGCGCTCCTGTTTGCGGCGTTCAGCGTATTCTGGAGCACGCTGGTTTTCCGGCTGGAAGCCCTGCCATCCCACCTCGGAGCGCAGGCCGCCGGACTCTTCGGATTGGTGGGAGCGGTCGGGGCCCTGGCCGCAAGCCTGAGCGGGAGGCTGGCAAACCGGATCGGCCCCGTGCGGATCGTTCTCGATGGGTGCGCGCTGGGCCTTGGCTCCTGGGCTATTATGTGGTTAGGGGGCGAGTCTCTTGTCGCACTCGCCTGCGGAGCGGCTATCCTCGATTTGGGGGTGCAGGGATCGCACGTTGCCAATCAATCGCGAATTTTCGCTTTCATGCCTGAAGCGAGAAGCCGGATCAATACAGTGTACATGACGTTTTTCTTCGCGGGAGGAGCCATGGGATCGACAGCTGGCGCACATGCATGGCAGGAGGGCGGATGGGCGGGCGTTTGCCTGCTCGGAGCGGGGCTCATGGGGTTCGCGCTGCTTTCCGGCTGGGCGCTTTCGAGACGCTCGGGCGCAACGGCGGGGCTGGAGGCGTGCGCCGGACGGTAACGCCCATCCGCTTCCCGTCGCCCGTGAAGGATAGGTCAGCGTCCGTAGGAGCGCCCGCGACCAGCGTCGTCGGCTCCGGTAGATCCGGACGAGGAGTCGCGGGAAGAGCCAGGGAAGATGCCGAGGTGCATGCTAT
Source organism: uncultured Syntrophobacteraceae bacterium (assembly GCA_937958025.1). Classification (GTDB taxonomy): domain Bacteria; phylum Desulfobacterota; class Syntrophobacteria; order Syntrophobacterales; family Syntrophobacteraceae; genus CALFXO01. Next base: position 29,103 of record CALFXO010000169.1, on the reverse strand, counting down.
CGAGCATTTCCCAGGCTTTTTCCTGCTTCCATTGCTCCTCCGCCTGGGGGCTTCGGAACATGGAGCCATTATGATCGTCTTCAGGGGAGGATGTCGAGTAGAGGACGCTATCCTTTGTTTCCTGCATTTCGGCAAGCAACAGAGGCGCCGCAGTGACTAGAGAAGCGGAGCAGGAAAGGAGTCCGCAGAGGCGCGCAATCGGCGCTCCCCGCAGGGCGCTGTGCACGCCGCACAGGGAACTCCCTCCAGCGGCGCCAGAGGCCATTGCGTGGGAAGCCCCAAAAATCGCCAGGGAAAGCAACAACCCAATACATGGCCTCTTCCGATCCATCGCATCCTCTCCGCGGAACGAGTGCAACGCCAGACGTTATATGGGCGCTGTTGCATCGCAACAAGGCGGGGACAGAAGGCAGGCGTCGCCGTTACAGGTAATCGCCCCTGTCCCACTTCACCGATTCCACACCCGCAAGCACGCTCAGCTCATTGCCAATCTGCCGCAGAGGGTGGTCCTCCGGCAGCGATTGCAGGCTCGCATTGAGGCTTTCGACGCCGTCCGAGAGGCCGTTGATTGCCTCCTCGATATTTTTAGGAGTCGCGGAACCGTCCTGGAGCGTCTGCTCCACTCCCTCCAACTGGCTGAGAGCAGCATCGAGAGCATCCGCGGCGGAGGTTTCGTTCGAGGAATCCAAGTCAAAGCCAGTCATTGGCGCCAGAACGCCGGAAAGGGACGAAAGCATCTCCATTGAGGGCTCCTGAACCAATCCCGTGGATTCCGCGGAATCCGAACCAGAGGCATCCGAGGTCAACTCCTCTTCCATCATGCGGCTGAAGTCGTTCTCGACAGAGCCTTTACTCTTGGAGGCGTCCCCCTTGAGTTGAATATCGTAGTTTCCGGTGACATTGTCTATTTTCATTCCAACACCTCCAGCGATTCTTTTCCTTCTGCCAGCCGCTCCAGCGCGCGGTTGCTCCACCTTGCATCCGTCCCTAGCGCACTGTCCAGCCGCCGTTTCCTTTCACCCGGCTTCCGCCGGTCCATTCGCACTTTCTATAAAGCAAATCCCCTGCCAATCGTCAAGAATCGCTTTATAGCCCATATTCTCATACGTTAGGCCATATAAAGCGATATTTTCCACCGAGGCCGGGGGGAAGGAATTGCCGCATGAAGGAAAAAACTGCATAAACAGCCCTAGAGGGCGGTTCACGACGGGCAGGGAATCTCAAGGACCACCAGGGTTTCCTCGCCATCCCGGCGGATCTCCACCTTTACGCCATAGGGCGCAAGGAGCTCCCGCACCGCGTAGAGCCCAAAGCCAAAGTGCTTTTCGCTTTTCGCGGAAGCCGCCACATTATCCGGCCAACTGGAATGGAAGAGGGCGAACAATTTTTCCCTTTCCTCATCATCGAAACCACAGCCCGAGTCCCGGAAGACCAAGCGAACCAGACCATCTTCCTTCACACCCTCTATGACCAGCCGTTTCGTTTCCGATTCGCGCACGGCGTCGATGGAGTTCTTGAAAATGTATATGAGAGCGGGAACCAGCCGCTTGCCCGGAATGCGAATCATTGGCAATGAACCCTGGATTTGCAGATCGACCGCAACATGGTGCTTGCAGAAAAGATCCGCCCGGAACACCCGCACCAGCCGTCCAAGCGCAAGATTGAGGTCCACTTCGGCGCCGTTGCGTTCGATCTCCTGGAGTATCATGAAATCCCGAAGCATCTCTGTGAGGATCACCACCTGCTGGGATAGCTGCTGAAAGCGCTTTGTCTGTTTTTCCGAGACCGCGCTCCAGTCGGCGCGAGGGATGGATGCGCCATCGACGCTAGCCATGCGGTCCATGTTATCCTGCCCCCTTTCCAGCATCTCCACCAACATGGAAATATTTTGCAGGGGGCCGTTTATGTTGTGTATAAGCCCCTGCAACAGGGAGCCTACGTAGCTGTTGCGATCCTTTTCAAAAAGCGCCTCAAGACATCTGGTCAACATCCCGCTTGACGGGTCTTCCGCGTATGACAGCGCCGAGCCCTTGTCTTTCACCATATATCAACACTCCCTGGGGCTAAAGACGCGCATGGGATCACTCACCGGCTTTTGTCCGGCTGCGCCTCAGTTTCCGCTCCGTCTGGAAAACAAGCCGCACGATAGCCTTGCGATCATCTTCATTTATTTGGGCGAATTCCACCCCTGCCACGGTGTACGGCTCACCCTTCTCATCCTTATGATCCTCCACCCAGCAAACCGTCCCGACGGCGTATATGGGCCGGGGATCTCCGTAGCGCGCGAAGATGCAAAGATCAAGGGCGCTCCCGACGTCGGGGGGCGTCAGGGTCTTGAGGGAAATCCCGCCGCCTCCCAGATCGACGACTTCCCCGTAGAACCTGTAAGACTTCCCCGCCTCCTCCCTCTCCTTGAGGCCAATCAGCAGGTCCAGCTTGCTTTCGATGCGCTCCAGGCATTCGACGACAAAATGCTGGAAGGCGTCCTGCTCCCCCAATTTTTCCCGTACTCTGTCCGCGCCGAACACAGGGGCCCGTTTCTCAAACCCTCCCGTCAGGATGGGGGCGCAATTGTTTTCGGGGAGAACATCGTAATGGACTTTCAGCCCCATCACCTTAATCCTGAGATATTCCCTATCCTGCATCTTTTATTCTTTCCATATCTTGCAAGCTCTCGATAAATGCGTCAGCCACAACAGGATCGAACTGCCTTCCCCTGTAGGACCGGATCTCATGGATCGCCGCATCCAGGGACATGGCTTCGCGGTACGCCCGACGGGAAGTCATGGCGTCGTAAGCGTCGGCCACCGTCACTATGCGGGCAAGGATAGGAATGTCCTCTCCCGCCAGACCATCGGGATACCCGCTGCCATCCCAGCTTTCATGGTGATGCTTGATGATGGCTCTTTCCGAATCGGCGAACCCGAGATCCGCCACAATGGAGTCGCCGATGGCCGGGTGGCGGCGGATCAATTCGTATTCTTCCGCGGTGAGAGGCCCCGGTTTATGGAGGATATTGTCCGCAATGCCTATTTTGCCGATATCATGCAGGTAGCCAACGGTCCGCAGCGCCTCCATCTGACTGGTGGAGCAGTCGATCACGCGGGCAATGTCGATCGCATAGCAGGTCACGCGATCCGAATGCTTGCGGGTGTACGGGTCCTTGGCTTCGATGGCGTTTACGAGCGACTTGAGGATGCCGTAGAAGTTGCTGATGAGACTCTCGTAGAGAGCCATGTTCTCGATGGCGAGGGATGCCTTCTTCATCAGGAAATCGACCAGCTTCTCATCCGACGAACCCGACTGCGCAATGCACCGGGCCTGGGATATCATGAGAAAGCCAAAAAACTCTCCGCGAATCCGAAGCGGCCAGCAGCAGAAATTCTTCGCCTCGCCGCCCTCGAAAGATCCCCCGAAAAGATTGTCGCCCGCGAGGCAAACATGGTTGGAGCCTGTGTCAAGGAGGCCCTTCAGTCGCTCGCTCTGGCGTTCAAAAAACGTGGTGAGATCCTGACGACCAACCAATCCGTGGCATGAGACCGGGAGCAGCGTCCGCTGCTCCGGCGGCGATATGAATAGGCCAACGTCCGGAGACTTGCTAAGCTCGGAAGCTATTTCGACGATGCACGGGAAAAGCTCTTCGCTCGAGCGGATTTCATCCAGGCGCCGGGAAATCGCGAAAAGCGACGCCTGCTCCCTCGCCTTTCGCTCCAGCTCCCGGTTGGCTTTTTCCAGCTGCTTCTGCGCCCGACATTCCAGCTGGAGACTGAGGTTCTCAAGCAGAAGCACCCGCTCCTTCGTGACCCTTTCGAGAGCAAGCGCCAAGTCCTGAAGCGTGAAGGGCTTCGTCAGAAAGTCCGAGGCTCCTTTCCGCATGGCCTGTATCGCATACTCCATCGTTGGATATCCGCTCATCATGACCACGGGAATGGAGGGATCCCGCCTCTTGATGGCATCCAGCATCTGGAGCCCGTCCGCGTCCGGAAGCCGTAGATCGACAAAAGCGCAGTCGAAATAGCCTTTCTCGATAGCCACACAAGCCTCTTCTCCGGTGAGGCACGCCTGCACCCGCTCGTGTCCCAGACGTAGGAGGTATTCGTTCAGGAGCCTGCTGAGGACAACATCGTCTTCCACTATAAGGATTTTCATGTCGCGCCGGATTCCGTGTTGCCTAAAAACATTTTTTTCAACCGCTGGAGTTCGTCTTCATTGATAATCTGGGCTTTTCTCAGCTCTCTGAGGCGCTCGAGAGCCACGAGCACGTTGTCCGGGTCCTTGTCCACCTGGGGAGTGTCAAAAACGGGAACGGTATTGCGCTCGAAGAGCAAGTAGGAGCTGAGCGGCGATTCTCCGGCTGGAAGGCGCGCGTCTTCCTGGTTTCGCCATTCGTGCATTTCAGACTCAATTCGCTGTAGTTTTCCGTAAACGGTGTGCAACTCCATCCGAAGAGCCGCATTCTCCCGCGACAGGCGAACCCTTTCGACGGCGTTCTTGACCGGAGCTATAATCTCCTCGATCTTAAAAGGCTTCTGAATATAATCGTAGGCGCCTTGGTGTATCGCTTCAATGGCCGCGTCCAAACTTCCGTACCCGCTGATGATTATCGCGAGGATTTCGGGCTGCCGCTTGTGAATAATCGAAAAGAGCGTCAGGCCATCCATCCGGGGCATATTGAGATCGATGATGAGAATGTCAAAGGACTCCGCTTCGAGCTTTTCGAGAGCGTCCACGCCATCCGACGCGAGAGATATTTCCACCCGCTCCTCTTGGATGGCGTCCCTGAGGATCTCACGGCACAACTCATCATCGTCGCAAATCAAAAGCCTGATCGGTTCGTCCACAACTGTCCCCGGAGACCCGGTCTCCCCAAATTTTACCCCTCGCCAACGAAAAGCACCCCCTGCAAGTCTTCCAATTTCTGGCGAAGCTCCAGAAGCGCGTCTGAAGGAATCTGCCGAATGACTTCTCCCGTGTCGCGGTTCAGCACTTGAACCACCAGATCATCCGACTCGGGGTCCACCCTGAAGTCGAGACCTATATTCATCTCGGAAACGTAGTCCTGTACATCCGCAAGGAGCGATTCGACGTCCAAATCCTTTTCCCCGGAATTATCCGATGCAGAAGAGTTCAACGACCCGCTCTTGGCGCCGATCCTGCCGCCACTGCTTTTCGTATTCTCCGGAACCGGCTGGATCGTCTTCTGTGCGTCGGCGCTCCCCTGCTCCGACCTGACCCAACTTTCGGTCACAATAGGTTGGATTTCAGTTACTCTATTGACATCCATGTCAGCCTCCTTTATTACTCACGCTTACAAAACACCTCATTTTCGGGGAGTACACGCCCGAAGCGCCCGAACCCGCGCACCATTGGGGTGCAATTCACCCCTCGGGAGGCGCCATCTACCCGCCCACTCAATCTATCGGCAACACCCAACCAAAACATTAACGCCTTTTCATACGCTGAAAACCTACGGACATTATTGGCATGCAACCCCGGAATCACGCCTGGCAGGAAGGATGGCGGCAGCCCCGGCGAAAAACGCGGTGCAACGCCTCGCTGACGACCGGCCTTTGCGCACTCCCGAACAACCGCAGGATTCGGGAGCCGACAAAAGCGCGAAGGAAAAACGCCAAGAGCGGGAAACACATTGACCGATGGGAAACGCCACCCTCGAGAACGGGCAGCAGGGCGGGACCGCTGACGCTCCGCCCACGACCTGGAACACAGTCCTATGCGAGTCTATGTGGGGAGTCTCGTCTCAAGGGCTACGGCTATTTTCTTTTTGAGCTCCGTAAGATCAAAACTTTTCACGACATAGAAGTCCGCCGCGATGGACTTCATGTCTTCTTTGAAAGTGTCGTAAGCCGTCGAAAGAATGACGGGCAGGTCATAGAACCTGTTCCGTATATCCTGCAGAAGGTCCAGCCCATTGTAATCCACCATTTTGATATCCAGTATCACCAGATCCGGCTTTTCCTCCTCGATTCTTTCCAATAACTGAAAGCCGCTCTCCGCGGTGATCACCTCATATCCAGCGTCCTTCAGCTCTTCGGAATATAAAAGACGGATATGCTCCTCGTCATCAACCACCAGAATTTTCGCCATCATATCCTCCTTTCAGGATTACTTCCACTCACTGACCAGATATGGCTTATTTTCTTCAAAAACCGTGCATTCGCTCTCCACCTGCTCCTCGGCTTGCTGCAAGGACATCCGCTCCGTCCTTTTCACGAACGACAGCACCTTGCCAAGATATAGAGGAAGCAGGGCGTCAAAGAGCGTCGCGCGTTCGGACTCAGCCATTCCTCGATAGGCTATGGCCGCATCGAACAGTATCCGCGCCCAAGTCTGACTCGGGATGGAAAAATGCTGCAACCCCATGCTGCGGATTTCCTCCAGTTTGTGATACAAGGTCTGGTCGAAAACGCGCTGCCAGAAGTCCGCGTAATCATTGCAGCCCTGCAGGTAGCGCTCATGCAGGCGCGTAAGATTTATTTCGACCGGGAGCGGGGTTTCCGTCTCCTGGTTATCCACTCCAAAGAGGGCGGTGGGCTTGCTCCACTTGACCTGACGCCAGAAGTCCGCACACCCAGCCATCAGATCATAGACCGTGCTCAACACCTGACGAAAGAGCACGGCCAATTGCGCATAGGGGTCTTTGACCCTGTGGAGTTTGGGACACCCCATGAACGCCTGGCAAATGGGAATCCTTGCGTTCATCGCCGTGGTCGCCATCCAGATATCGATCCCCGACTGTTCGACGGCTTCGCTCCAGAACGGCGATTTCAGGAACTCCTCCGCAAGGGAGCCCTTAAAACCACAATCCCCCGCGATGGGTTGGCGCACCCTGCGCCCGTAAAGGCATCGCGTCAAAGGATAGACAATGGAATTCGTAAGAGTAGCCTCATACTTATGCCGGGCGTAGAGCGGGGACACGAAGCCAGCCCCTTTCAGAACCGGCTCGCCGAGCTTTCTGATCCAGCCAGGCGCCATATTTTTGATGTCCGCCTCCACGACGACAACAGCCTGGGCTTGTAGTTCGCGCACCTTTTCAAACAGGTTGCGCAGGTTGTTCCCCTTTCCGCGAACCCCGGGAGGAGTGGAAAGGTATATCCTTGGCACTTCCGTGGATACGTTGAAAAACGCCTCCTTGGTGCCATCCGAAGAGCTATTGTCACAATTAATGATGACGCAGTTCAGATGGCCGAAGAATTCCACCAATCCTTTTGCAACCTGCTCCGTGGTGCGCCCAATGCTCTCCGCCTCGTTGAAGGACGGAATGCCCACCACTACATCGGCTTTTGTGACCGCATGGGGGTTTTCCTGATAAAATGCCATAAGCTCCTGCCTTTATTTTTCTGTTCCCGCGCTGCTTTTCAGATATTTGAAGATATCCGCCTCGGTCGTCAAAACGAATGAACTGTTGGGATTGGAAAAATTCTTATAGAAATCAAGCGTGCGATAGAATTCAAAAAAATCCGGACTTTTCCCATATGCCTCCGCATAGATGCGGGTGGCCTCCGCATCCGCTTTTCCCCGAACTTCCTGGGCCGAACGAAACGCTTCGGAAGTAATCTTGGCCAACTCCCGATCCATCTCACCCAAAATAGCCGCGCGCTCCCCTTCCCCTTCGGAGCGGTACTGGGCGGCAATGCGCTTGCGCTCCGAAATCATCCGGTCGAAAACCTTCTGCTGCACGGACTCCACATAATTGATGCGCTTGATGCGTATATCCAGCAGCCCTATTCCGAATTCGGGCAGCAGCCTGGAAGCGTCGGCCAGCATCTCCCGCGTGATCTTCTCACGCCCCTTCGTCATGTGCACTTCTTCGCCGGCGTCGGGATAAGAGCCGCCGTTCAGCGCCTCAGGGACGTCGCGTCCGGCGAAAGCGTCTTCGGAAAGATCCTGTCTCGCCTCCTCCCAACCTTCACTGCGGACCAGTTCCACGAGGTCATTGTTCGATATGTGGTCCCTCACCACGGAATCGATGATCCCGTCCAAACGGCTGGAAGCGGTCTCCACGGAGCCAACCCGTTGCAGAAACAGCAACGGATCCGCTATCCGCCATCTGGCGGTCGTGTCCACCCAAATGTATTTCTTGTCTTTGGTGGGGATCTGATTGGGGCTTCCATCCCATTTCATGATGCGCTTTTCAAAATACGCAGCTCTCTGGAGAAGCGGGAGCTTGAACTTCAGGCCCGCGTTCACTATGGGAGCGCCAACAGGCTTCCCGAACTGGGTGATGACGACCTGCTGGGTCTCGTCCACTACGTAGAAAGCATCCCCGCCAAGGAGTAGCAGTCCGAAAAACAACACGACAATGGCAGTCCGGGTTCCTTTCATGAGGCGTCCTTCACCGCGGAGGCGTCCGTTCGCGCAGCGCCCGCTCCGCTCCGGCTCTGGAGAGGCGCGGTTGCCGCCCTCTTCTGGTTCAGGTCGAACAGCGGGAGAAGATTCTTCTGGCTATCATCCATAATGAAAACGTGATCGACCTTCGCGAGGAAGTCGCTCACAGACTCCAAATACATGCGACGCCGCGTCACATCGGGCGCCTTTTCGTACTCGTTCAGGATGTCGAGAAACCGTGCGGCGTCTCCCTTCGCCCGGTTCACCCGATCCAATGCGTACCCTTCCGCCTGCGTTACAACCTGGCGCGCCTCCCCCATCGCCTTCGGGATTTTATCGTTGTACGCCTGTTGCGCATCGTTAATCATGCGCTCTTTTTCCTGCCGCGCTTCGTTCACCTCATTGAATGCGGCCTTCACGGCCTCCGGTGGGTTGGCGTTCTGGAGCTTTACGGTGACGATCTGGAGCCCCGTCGCATACTGGTCGAGGATGTCCTGCATTTCTTTCCGCGCAAAATCGGCTATGGAGGCGCGCCCCACCGTGAGCACCTCATCCGAGTACCTGTTGCCGACGATGCGGCGGACGACCGATTCAGAGATGTCGTCGAGAGTGGCTTCCACGTCCTCCACATGGAAAAGGTAAAGAACGGGGTCCTGCACCTTGTACTGAACGGTCCATTGCAAGTCCACTACATTGAGGTCCCCGCTCAGCATCCCGGATTCCTCCTCATAGCCCTTCTCGGTGAATCGGGACCGAACGCCGGCCTGCACCGTGCGGTATCCATACTCCCTCTGGAGCACCCTACCCGTCACCACTTTCCGGACCCTCTCGACGCCGAATGGAATCTTGAAATGCAGACCGGGATCGGATGTGCGGACAAATTTCCCAAAGCGCTGGATGACCCCCGTTTCCTGAGGCTCAATGGTGTAGACGGAGCTCAAAGCAATGAACGCAAGAAAAAAGACCACTCCGAGAACCAGGAAAGGCCCCTTGTTGAAATCGGGTCCACCGATCCGCCTGCGCAGGTTCTTTAGCGCTTCTTCCAGGTCCTGGATATTGTCCGGCCCCTGCGGCTTACGGGGCGGCGGGTTGTTCCATTCCATCCGATCTCCTCTTCTTCGCGCATTTCCACGGGCAAATGACACAGACGCAAACCATGCGCCATCCAATCATATTGCCCCCCGCGCGGCGCGAACACATCAGAGATGAACGATTCAAGTCAGCACCGAGCGCATCGCCATGGGAAGGCTCAAGACAACCCGATAAAAACGGCTGTATGTCATTATTTGTTCCGGCGGAAAGAGAAAAGCAAAGGCGACGGCAGGCGAAAAGAGCTGCGCGGCATCACTCGAATGAGCGAAGTCCGGCGACGGTCATCGAAAAAAGTTGCGGCGCCAGTCGTCTCTCCAGCACAAAGAAAATAAGAAGCTCCCCACCGAAACAGCGTCATTTCCCCGTCAAGGGCGCCGCGCTCAACCACCCGGAAAACCGCCCTTTAATCAACAATACCCCAACACGTGCATGATTGCGAGTAAAAAGGGCATTCTATCCCTCACCGCGAAAACAGGACGCGCGCCATGGCGTGATTCCATCAATGCGCCCCAAGGGCTGGGACCCTGGCAGGAATCACTTCGCGCAGCCTGCCCTGGCAGCTTCGGTTCGGCGCAGAAGCCCCCCGTCAACTCATTATTTCCCCTGCAAGATCACCCAGGGCCTTGTGGATTTTCATCGCCTCGTCGAACGAGATCCTGCTGCGGTTCAGGGTTATGCGCAGACAATCGAGAAAATCCGCATCCATCGGCAGACTGTGCGTATAGGGAGCATCTGGCGCGACCGCATCTTTCACCGCACATTTTGAAGAAGACGGCCCCTGCGCAAAGACGAACGCCGTTCGCAACTCCATGCAGCACGCCTCGAGCCCCGCGAGGGAGTCGCCCTCCTCCGCCAGCCGCTCAATAACGGTGCGAAAAAAGAACCTATCCCCCCGTGGATTCCAGATCCGATTAAGAAGGAACCGACGGCGCCACAGAAGCTCCGTGACGCTCCATTCTTCCCGCGTTGCGAGATCCCGCATGGCCTCCAGCACTTCCCGCCCCCAAAGCAGAAGATGGAAGAGTGGATTTGCCCGTGGGCTGGAAAAGAAAAAGGGGCTCATCCCATAAGCCAGCGGCAGCCAAAAGGAGCGACCCTCGGGAGGAAGCGTCGCGAAGGCGCGGGCGGCGAGGCAACTCTCCCGCCGGCACTTGTCCTCGTAATCGATCAGATAGCGCAGGTCGCGCCCTCCGTTCCCCTGCGGGTGGAGCAGGCAGCCCACACGCCGCCCTTCCCCGTCCAGAAAGCCCAAAGCCCAGCAGCTGTACCCCACGATGGGCCGCCAAGCCGGTCCTTCACCCTTGAGCAATCGCCGATTCTCTGCAAATTCGCGTTTCAGGATCGCCACGTGATCGATGTGATCGTAGCGGGCCGGACGAATGGGTGGACAACAACCGAAGCAGGACAATTCTTCATTGGGGCTGCAAAGTGGAAGCGATTGTTCCATGAAGCTATCGAAAATCTCCGTTCCCTGGATGGCAATTGACGATCCGGAAGCTATCTGTTATGTGTTCATTAGCCGCGATGGTCGTGGGTTGAGTGGAATTTGACATAAATAACAGGGAGAAGCAATGCCTATATATGAATTTCGATGCGCTCAGTGCGGCAACATCCAGGAAGTGATCGTTTCGTCCTCCGCTTCGGAGGAACTCGAGATGAAATGCAACGCATGCCAGGGAGAAGTTCTTGAGCGCATTCTGAGCCGGACCAGCTACGTGATGGGAGATTCTTCTTCCAGCGCCGGAGCCGCATCAGCAACTTTGACCAACAAGTCGTGCGCTCCCGGCAACAGCTGCTCCACACTGACCCTGCCGGGATACAGCCGATAGCGCACAGCAGACGCGCCTCCCAACAGGAGAAAAGCGGAGTGGAGCGGGAGATATGGAGACCCCTCGACAGGCTGTTCAAGCGGTCAGCGGCGGATCTTCTGCTTTTCGCTCCCATCTCCGGACGACCCGGCTATGCGTATATTCTATCTGAGCACCAGAGCAGACGATGCGTTCATGACGCTTCGGCTGCTCTCCTGCATGGTCCGGTTTAGGGGAAAATTCAGGGGATGAAATTCCGAGAGCGGAATTGAATCGCTTATACGACTCCCCGGGCCTTAAGCCCGAGCGCCTCTTCCTCGCTGAAGCCCAATTCGTTCGTTAGAATGGCGCTGGTGTGCTCCCCGAGATCGGGGGCATGACTTCGCAGGGCTCCTGGCGTCCGCGAGAACTTCGGTGCAATCCCCAGTTGGCGATAGGCGCCCCAACTCTCATGGACGAGGTCAACCACCATCTGGCGCGCTCGCATCTGTTCATCCCTCGCGACTTCATCCAGATTGAGCACCGGCTCGCAGCAACAATCCACGCCTTCGAGGCGGCGGGTCCACTCGGCTTGGGTCCTTTCCTTAAAGACCGCGGCGATTTCATTTCTGAGCGTCGCCTGATGAGGACCGGGCTCGAAGTAATTCGGGGAGTCCCACTCCGGACGCCCTGTGCACTCGCAGAAAAGCTTCCAGAACTGCGGCTCCAGAGCCCCCAGCGACATATAGCGCCCATCCGCCGTCTCATAAAGATTGTAGCATGCGTAGCCATGGTTCAGGAAATCGTCCCCCGGCGAGGGAATCCGCCCATCCGCAATGAATTGCCCCCATCGCAGACAGTTCCAGGTAAACGCCCCGTCCATCATGGAGATGTCGACAAACTGCCCCTCCCCGATCCGCTCCCGCGCAAAAAGCGCCGCCATAATGCCAAAGGCGGCAAGAAGACCCCCGCCCCCCATGTCCGCGACCTGCACGCCGGGAATACAGGGAAGCTGAAGTCGTCCGCTATAGGAAAGCACGCCATTCAACGCAAGGTAATTGACGTCGTGCCCCGCTTTTAGCGCCCTCGGGCCGTCCGCGCCGTAACCCGTGATGGCGCAATAGACGATCCGCGGATTGATCTTCCGCAGCGCCTCGTAGTCCAACCCCAGCTTTTTCATTACTCCGGGGCGAAACCCCTCCAATACGACGTCGGCGTCCCGGACCAATCGCTCAAAGATCGCGCGTCCCTCCGGAGCCTTCAGGTTCAAGGTGAGAGAGCGTTTGTTGCGATTCAGGACAACGTGGAACCCGCTGTTCCTGCCCATGCGTGGAGGCCACCAGCGGATGTAGTCCCCCATCTTGGGGTCTTCCACCTTGACGACGTCCGCCCCAAGATCCGCCAGAAGCATCGAGCAGAAAGGACCGGGCAGTAGACGTGAAACATCGAGAACCTTCAACCCCGCAAGAGCGCCTTCCATTTTTACCACCTCCCATGAAACATGCGCGAGCGGCCCCAATATCCGATACGAAAGCTAAAAGATAGCCCGCGCAAAATCTTCCGGATCGAATGGCCTCAAATCCTCCACCGCCTCTCCAATTCCAATGTAGCGCACCGGGGCCCTCAGTTCATCGCATATTGCAACCACCACGCCCCCCTTGGCCGTTCCATCCAGCTTGGTGAGCACGATGCCCGTAACGCCGATCGCCTCCTTGAAAAGACGAGCCTGCGACAAAGCATTCTGCCCGGTCGTCGCGTCCAGCACCAGCAGAACCTCGTGTGGGGCGTCGGGGATCTTTTTCTTGACGACCCTCTGGATTTTCTTGAGTTCATCCATGAGGTTGACTTTGGTGTGCATGCGCCCCGCGGTATCCAGGAGCACCACGTCCACGCCTCGGGCAAGCGCCGCGTCCATGCCGTCGTAGGCCACCGCCGAAGGGTCCGATCCGCTCTTCTGGTGGATCACCGGCGCATCCACGCGCTCCCCCCAGCGCATCAGCTGTTCCGTCGCCGCAGCGCGAAACGTATCCGCGGCAACCAGCAACACGGTCAACCCCTTGCGCTTCAGGTGCGCCGCCAGCTTCCCGATGGTGGTCGTTTTCCCGACGCCGTTCACCCCGATCACCATTATCACGCAGGGGCGATGGGCTTCCAGGTTCCATGGAGCATCGTCCACCGAGAGGATTCCCGCAATTTCCTCCTGGATCTCCCGCTGGAGCTTATCCGGGTCCTTCAATTCCTTGCGCCGCACCCGCTCAGCCACCCTCTCCAGAAGCTTCTGGGCGGCCCGCACGCCAAGGTCCGAAGTGATCAGAATCTCCTCCAGCTCATCCATAAGGTCTGCGTCGATGTTCTTCTTCCCAAGCACCAAACGGTCCAGCCGTCCGGTGAAACGCTCGCGGGTCTTGTGCATCCGCTCGCGGAGGCGCCTGAAGAAAGCCTTTTTTTCTTCTTCCTCGCCAAGCCCCGGCTCTTCGACCGGGCCTGCGCCCACACCATCCACAGGAGCGGCCGTGGGACCCTCCAGGGACGCACTCTTATCCCGTTCTCCCGCCCCGGCGACGTCGTCAGGTTGGGCTTCCTCGCCGAGCGTTCCTTCGTCTTTCGCGCCTCCGGCATCCAACACCGATCCATCGCGCTCCAGGTCCCCGGCCCCCGGTTCAAAATCACTTTTTTTCTTGCGTTTCATCCATTTGAGCATGAAATACTGGCGCTCCCAGTGTGTGTATTCGGGAAATGAATCGTCTCTATACGGAATATAGCGGTTAGCAGCCGTAGTGAATCTCCGGCCCTTGCCCGATGCAAAATCAAATCTTAATTTCTATACCACACGCAAGGCAAAAAGCAAGAAGCGTAGATTTTGGGATTCATCGGACAAGACCGGATCTTAAGGCCTCCGGGCGTCTGAAAAGCGACGCAAGAGGACGGAAGGACCGATAGGGCGTTTGTAATGACGCCACATTATAGAGACAGTGCAGCAGGAGAGGTCGCAATCATGGAGAGAGGAAACGTAATTATCGCATGCACCAAGTGCCGGGCAAAAAACCGCGTGCCGCGAGCGAGGCTGAACGATCACCCCATTTGCGGGAAATGCAAGAGCCCTCTTTCCCTTAACGCTCAATTTCCCGCACATTCCGTTCCCATACGGGCGCAGGCGTTTCAGCAGGAGGTGTTGGGATTTCCCGGCCCTGTCGCTGCCATGTTCTGGACGCCCAGGTGCACACACTGCCACACCTTCACACCGGTGTTTGAACAGGTCGCCAGGGAGTTCGCCGGAAAGGCCAAGTTCGTCACCATGAACATCGACGAAAGTCCGGCCATGATGTCCCAATACGATATACAGGGATCGCCGACCGTATTGTTTTTCAGAAATTCGAGGGTCGTGGGCCGCATTCCAGGAGCCGTGCCGAAAGAGCACCTTGCATACCAGCTTGCGGGAATGCTGCAAGGTGCGTGAGGATGGAGAGAACAGGTCCGGACCGGGGAGACGGATGCACACGAACCGCTCCACGGTCCGGTTGTCTTCTACGCAGTAGTAGTGGTGGTGCTGCTGGTGGTAGTGCTGCTGGCGCTTGACTGTAGGACTTGAGTGATGATGTTCATAAGCACGTCCATGGGATTGTCCCCACTGCTCGCCTGCGAGGTGTAGGCGCTTAGCTGTGCAGCGGACAACGTTGACGAGGTGCTGTCATCATCGGTGGTCGAGCTGTCGTCGCTCGAAGTGCTATCGGAGTCTGAAGACGACGTTGGAGGTGGGCCTGGAGGTGGGCCGCCAGCCATGGATACCCCGTCGCCCGACGAAGCCGAATCACTCTGAGGCAGTGCGTCGGAAAAGTCCCCGCTTTCGGCCGCCGCCCGAAAATTATCCGCCATGGATTGCAGAGCGCTGCTCTCATTGCTGTCCGTACTGCTTTCAGCCGCAGCCTCCAACTGGTCGGCAATGCTCGTCATGGCGGACGAGAACTCTTCGGGATCACTTTCCGAAAGCTGCTGAAGTTCGCTGAAAAGCTTTCCAGGATCCGAAAGATCCACCGAGGTGGAGGAGTCAGAGCTGGTCGTTCCGCTAGATTCCGTGCTACTCTTCGTTGTCGATGAAATTATCTGCCATAGCTGATCGACAGATGAACTGCTGACGCCCGAAATACTCATAAATCACCCCTCGCGTCTAAGAAGAACAAAACAATATCTTGCTTCACCCCTATCGCCTCAAACGGCAATGACGGTGCGCCGCAGCATCACAAACAAGATGCCAGGCGCGCCATCCACCATGAACCGCTCGACTTCCGGAGCTCTACGGCGCTTGCCGCTCAAAGAAGCTCGCGGAGTGAAAGCGAAATAGCGCCCCGCAAGCAGGGCGCTCCCAACTCAGTTCGACGAAGGAGGCTCCGGTTTCGGAAGCTCCACGGTATTTACAAGCGCCATATCCGGGGTCTTGTACTGAAGCACCACCGGCCCGTCCAAAACATAGAGGCAGCCATCGGCAAGGCACACCCCTCCTGACATGCCACCCATTGGGGGGTGAGGCGGCATTCCCGAAGCCGCGGCATCGTCGGAAGGAGGAGCAGGAGGAAGATCGGCCGGAGGATCGCCAGGCCTTGGCAGCTCCACTGTAGCGGCGAGAGTCATGCCCGCGAGTTTGTACAGCATAATCTTATGATGGGCCACCACATAAAGATAGGAGTCGTCCGCACACACCCCAGAGGCTCCGCCCATCATGGGAGGAGGCGGTGGAGAAGCGCTGTCAGAGTCAGCGGCAAATCCCACCCCGGCAAACAAACTCAAGATCACCGAGACCCCCAAGGCGATAAAAACTTTGTGCATTGTATTGTCCGTCATTTTCCGTTTTTTCCTTTTCTTTCTCTACTGGATTTTCTGATCAAGTTGTCTGATTACGAGACTTCAGCTTCCTATTTTGATCCAGTTTACACTCTATTCCCAACTCTACCGCGCCCAGAGCACTCCGAAGACAGCAACCGAGCCCCTTCCCCTCAGAGGGATTTGGCGCCCGGCAATTTGCATTGCCGGGGCCGAGAAGGGATGGACCATGGAATCCATCCCTTCGGCGACGGGGAGGCGGTGCGGGGAACTATTTACCGGCATATAAGGCAGGAGGACGCCTCTGATAGGATGCCTTGAGGGGAGGCTCCCCGACCAACCCCGAGCGTTGCGCAAATTAATAGCGCAAGACTATGGAGAAATTCTGGAGGGAAAGTGTAATGGTTATGGAGATCGGTCCCTTGCTGTTCGCGGTGATTGACTTCGGCCAGGGAATGGGTCACACATGGGAAAAAGCCTGACAAGTGAGCGGCTTAGGCGGCAGACCGACAAAAGGGACAGTAAAGGGGCGCAGGCGCAATCAAATGGAGCTCAAATTCAGACATAAGGTGTTTCTGGCCTTCTTTCTCAACAGCCTAATGAGCGTAACGCTCATGCTGCTGATAGGAAGGCATTACGCCCATCGCAATTTCGAGGACTATGTAAGCAAGGTGGAAGCCGAGAAGCTTCAGAAGATGGCGGACGCACTTAGCCAGGAATATAAGAAAACGGGCAATTGGAGCGCTGTTGTCTTGAATTGGAGCCATTGGCGCATGATGGCGGGTTTTGGCGGCATGCGGCGACCGGGAGGGCCGGCCCCACCCGGCCCTTTTTTTCCTCCCCCTCCGCCGTTCAATCCGTCAATGAAGGAGCCGCCCCTTGGGGAAATGCCCCCAATGTCGTCAATGCCTCTTCCGGGACCAGGACCAGGACCCGGCCCAAACGCCGCTCCTCGCTCGGAGCCTAACAAAGAGCCGCAGGATATTGCCGCGCGCATTCTCCTTTTCGACTCGAAGAAGAGGCCGCTGACATCCGTGGGGCAATCAACAGACGAGTTCATAGAGAACGACTACCGGTTCCAGCCTATTTCACTGGACAACCAAGTGGTGGGCTGGCTGGGAGTCCGGAACGTCACCTCACCGGAACAGCCTCTGGACGAGGAATTCCTCAGCCACATTTCCCAGGTATTCTATTCGTCGGGAGGCGTCGCATTGGCGCTTGCCTTCATTGTGACGTTCATCCTGTCGCGCCATTTGCTCGGCCCCGTGAAGGAGCTTGCAAGGGGCGCACAGGCGTTAGCTTCACGCAAATTTGACACCCGCATTCCAGTGCAAACGAGGGATGAACTGGGGAGGCTCGCAACGGACTTCAACACGATGGCCGAAGCTCTCGAGAGACACGAATGGATGCGCAGGCAGTGGATCGTGGACATCTCTCACGAACTGAGGACGCCTCTCGCCATCCTCCGAGCCGAGATCGAAGCGATGCAGGACGGCGTCAGGGAGGTGTCGCAGGAGGCGTTGGAATCCCTCCACTCGGAAGTCTTACATCTTGGACGCATCGTCCATGACCTCCACGACATTTCGCTCATCGAGTCGCGGTCGTCCGACATGGAAATGACCGCAGTGGAGTTGCCGGCAGCGCTCGGAGATACGCTCAAGTCCTTCCAAAGGCGCTTCGAGCAGCGCGGCATCCGGATCGGCTGGTCTATGGAAGGCGCGGAGCATATCACCGTGATGGCGGACCCGGGACGGATGCGGCAGCTATTTTCCAACATTCTGGAAAATACGCTGCGATACGCTCACGCGCCCGCCTCGCTCAAAATATCTCAGGAACGATCGCACGGCGGAGTCCGCCTCCACATCGAGGATTCCGGTCCCGGCGTTCCAGAAGAAGCCCTCGGGCATCTCTTTGACCGCCTCTACCGCGTCGACAAGGCGCGGAGCCGCGCACAGGGAGGAAGCGGATTGGGGCTTGCCATCTGCAAGAGCATCGTGGAATCCTTCGGAGGAGCCATCGAGGCGTCCAACGGCCCCTCGGGAGGCCTCAGGATCACCATCTTTTTTCCGGTCTTCGAGGAACAAAAGCCCTTGCCATGAGAGCATTCACAGAATACGGAGAAAAAAATGCCCAACCAGGAAATTCTCATAGTCGAGGATGAAGTCAAGATAGCTGAAATTCTGAAAGACTACCTCACAAAGGCAGGTTACAAAACGGCGGCGCTCTACAGCGGGGAGACAGTCGTCCCGCACGTAAAGCGCAATCCGCCGAACCTGATTCTTCTCGACGTCATGCTGCCGGGGATGGACGGTATGGAGGTTTGCCGCGAAATCCGAAAGTTTTCGGACGTTCCCGTCATCATGGTGACGGCAAGGGTGGAGGAAATAGACCGCTTGCTCGGACTGCAACTGGGCGCTGACGACTACATCTGCAAACCGTTCAGCCCGCGAGAAGTGGTGGCGCGCGTGAATGCCGTGCTCCGGCGGGCCCAGGGGGCGCAAACGGAAAAGACCCTTGAAGTTGGGGCCGTCCACCTGAACCCGGAGATGCACCAGGCGTTCGTGCATGAGAACGAGCTGAAACTCACTCCCTGCGAGTACACCCTTCTCAAAACCCTCATGACCCACCCTAACCGGGTGTTTCCGAGGAACGAACTCATCACGATCGTACAAGGCTATGACTTCGAGGGTTACGACCGCACTATCGACTCCCATGTCAAGAACCTGAGAAAAAAAATAGCGGAGCACATTCCCGGGGAAGAGGTCATCAGCACCGTGTACGGCATCGGGTACAAGTACGTCCACTCCGCTGACGAAAAATAGGCCTGGAGAGCCGGCGGACAGGGCGCCTCGGCAGATTGCGCCGGCCGCCCCTCTCCCGCCGGAAGGCGGGAGGCGCAGGACGGACGGTGCATCGCGGGCATCACGCGCATCATGCCATGCGCCCAGGTGCGGACGTCATTCAAGCAGGAGCGGCAGCCAGGAGAGCGCCGGTTTTGCGTAGGTCCTCGTGAGCGTCGTGGACGCCGTGTTGCTGTTCCCCGCGCTGTCTACGGCCACGCCCGAAGCGATTTGCACGGTCACGGCCCCCTCCGCCGCCGGGGTGACGACCACCGTGTAAACGGTGGAGCTGACGGCGGTGAAGTCTGAAAGCGTCCCGTTGGTTGCGGTGATATCGGACACGGTGAAACCCGTCACGGGCTCGCTGAAGGTGATCGTGACGAGCATGGTCGATGATCGAAAGGTCTCCTCGGAAGTGGTGGAAATAGAAACGGTGGGAGGCGCATCCACATATTCTATCTCGAACGCACTGGCTGCAAGATTTGCGTTGCCGCTTTCATCCTGCGCGACGCCCGCGGCCACGCCGACCCCAACATCCCCCTCGGACGAAGGAGTAATATTGACGGTGTAGCTCGCCCCGGAGCCGCTAAAACCGGACGCCGTCCCGTTTGTGACCGATATATCGGAGACAGTGAACCCCGTCACCGTCTCGCTGAAAGTGATGGTCACCGGGATAGGGTTCACGCTGGTGGGATCGGATGCCGTGGAGGCGATGCTCACCGTGGGCGCCGTCTGGTCCCAGGTCAGCGTCATGGAATCCGAGGCGGAGTTTCCGGCCGCGTCCGTCGCTGTGAATTGAAGGACATACGTCCCTTCGACATCGACTTCGACAGTGGTGGAAAGTGCGTTGGCCGCCCCGAACAGGATCGTTCCCGGTCCGCTCAACATGGTCCAAGCGTAGGTCATGTCATGCGCATCGGCAGCCGTTGCCGTCTGCGTGAAAGCGGCGTTTGCGCTTACATCGGCTCCCGCGCTCACGGTTGGAGCGGTCTTGTCAATGGTGTAAGCATCTCCCGTGAGGGGAAGAGCGCTTGATAGTGCGTTGCCTAGTGAATCCGCAATTCCGGTTGAGCTTGTCATGTTGAGTTGAATTGCGCCGTCCCCGGAGCCCGTGGCGACGGTCACTTCCCAAATATAGCCCGATCCCGAGACAGAGCTGACCGATGCACCCGTGACGCCGGTTGCGCTAACGCCGAAATTCGACGCGGTTGCGCCCGTGACGGCCTTGCTGAAGAGGACCGAATATTTCACCTGTGAAGCGTTCGTAAGCTCCGAAGCGGGGTCGCTTCGGGTAATGGATTTTACAGCCGGCGGCGTAGAGGGGTCCACTTCGTCCGAACCCATATCGACGCCTTCGCCCATCGGGCGCTCGTTCCCATCTATGTCGTCCGATGGAGCGCCTGTAGAAGTCCCCGCATCGATGCAGGGGGAGCTGTCTTGCAGGTGATAATCCCCGTTGTCCGAATCCACGAACTGGGGATCGGAAGCGATGTTGTCCGTTCCGGTGTAACCGCCTTCAACGTCTGAGTAGGTCACGGTTAGACCTGAAGACGGTAGTTGACTAGGACTGTTGCCCCATATAATGGCATTGGTGATTTTTGGGGATGAATCATTGCAGGAGACGCCACCCCCGCTACTGCCCGATGCTGTGTTGCCGGCAATGGTGCAGTTGATGATCTTCGGTGAAGATGATGAGCAGGAAATTCCGCCGCTAACGCCTGTATTCATCGCGATGGTGCAATTTGCGATCTTAGGAGCGGAGGAACTGCCGCATAAGATCCCGCCTCCATAGGTATTCCCGGTTATTGCGCTACCGGTTATCGACCCCGCGGAGTTATTGTAGTAGCAGATCCCGCCGCCGCCGCCATACGAAGAGTTCCCGCTGATAGTGCATCCGGAAATGGCTGGATAGGAAGAGTAATAGATATACAGACCGCCGCCGTTGTGGTGGGCGGGGACCATATTGCCCGTGATGGCGCAGTTGCTGATCGTGGGAGAAGACACCTTGCAATAGATCCCACCGCCGTAGCCGCTTGACGTGTTGCCCGATATGGTGCAGTCCGTGATGGTCGGGAAGGCGGACTCGCAGTAGATCCCCCCTCCGTCGTCGGTTGCCGTATTGGCGGAAATGGTGCAGTTGGCAATGGTGGGGTCGGCGGAGTATATGCAGAAGACGCCCGCTCCGTCCACGGTGGCCTTGTTTCCCGTAATGATGCAGTTGTCGATGGTGGGCGAGGCCGCATTACAGTAGATGCCTCCGCCTTGGGTGGCGCTTCCGTTCTTGATGGTGAATCCCGAAAGCACGGAATTGGATGTCTCGGAAGTATGGAAATAAAATCCCCGAGCCGATGAACCCAAGTTTATAATGCAGCTTTCAGGACCGTTTTCGGAAACAACCGTTATGGCCTTGCCTTTAAAGTCGATTGCTTTATTGCCAGTCCCGGTGTAGGTCCCATCCCTTACGATGACCACGTCCCCCGTGGTCGCCGCGTTGATTCCCGCCTGGATGGTCGTGTACGTTTCATCGGCCCCGACATAAATATCGGATGCTGAAGCCATCGCACACAGCATTGGGGATAAGACAAAAACCAGGAAAAATACAAGGAACACCCATCGAGCTGCGACTTTTCGCATCTTTCCTCTTCCTCGCGAACGTTAGGTCAGTAGCGGCGGAGCATCCTGCACGCCAAACCTTGACGCCGCCGGGGCGATTGTTCTCACTTTGGGCTCCATGGCTCGCTCGGAACGGCTGTAGACGCGGCATTTGCAAGGCCCAATTGCAAACGAAGGACTTCCCCTCCGCTTCACCAGCAACGCCATCGTGCGCAACCATCTCAAAATGAGAGGTGACGCCTCCGCGGAGCGGTCCCATCTTCCCCAAGACGAGGCATCCACTCCAAGGCGGAAGCGAAAAACCGCGGTTCATGTTCCTCCCCATGCTCTGAGCGCTCACAAGCACTGACCCCACCAGCGGTCAGGCCAGCAATCAAAAAAGCCGGGCCGCCCTCACAGGCAACCCGGCTGTCTTTTATGCGCTCAAAGACCCGTGGCTTTCCGTCCCCACCTCACGGCAGGTTTGGTTCTTTCATGCGAAAGTGCATTATTATTAGTAAAATCCCATTTCAGTCAAGCAACATTTTCAAACAATCTACTGGTTGTAAAAAAATACACATCAATCATTAAAGGGAGAAAGCAAGATATGTCGCAAAGGCCGTCGCCTCAAGCTCACTTGCTCCTTATCAGGAAATCGGTCGCCTGCTTGACGAACCGGCTGTTGGATATGATGAAAACCGCGTCGCCCTTGAGCAGTTTGTCGTCGCCGCGTGGGATGCAGAAGCGGTCCTCCTCTTCATGATAGATGCCGACAAAGACGCACTCCTTGGGAAACTTCTTCTCCTGCGTGATCTCGCGCACGGTAAGTCCCACGCTCTTCGCCTCCGGCGGGATCGTCACCGCGTAGATTTCGGCCTTGCCGCCGCCTATCGACATCACCTTCTTGACCTTGGGCTGCTCGATTTCCATCATGATCTGGTTGGTGAGGAGGCTCGTCAGGCTGATGAGCGTGGTCACCCCGACGGTGCGGTAAGCCTGTTCGTAGTCGGGCTTCCGGAGGAGCGCGATGATCGAGGGGACGCCCAGGCTCCTGCAAAGTATCGCGCACGCGATGTTGTCAGCGTCGTTTCGGATGAGGCAGACCGCCACGTCCGCGTTCCTCGCCCCGGCCTTCTCCAGCATCCGGATGTCGGTCGCGCTCCCGTGGATCACCACGGCGCCCGTCTCTGTGTAAACGGTTTCGCAAACGTCCCGGTCTTTGTCTATGGCGACGACGTCGTGCTTGTTATCGACCAGCATCCTGATGATCTGGTATCCGGTGACGCCGGCCCCCGCGACTATGATGCGCATGACGATGACTCCTTCTCCTGACGGCTAGGCGCGCCAGGCCCTGCGACTGAAAAGCAGGAGGACGGGGAGGATTTCGAGCCTTCCAGCCAACATGCCGATAATATAGACTATTTTTATGACGGGATGGAGCTTTCCCATTTCGTCGTAAGGGATGAAGCAGGGCCCCACGTTGCCGAGGGCGCTGAACATCCCGGACCACGCCTGATAGCCCGTGTGGTGCGAGAGAAACTCCGTGATGCCGCCGCCAAGCACCAGCAGCGCCACCCACGAGAAGAAAAGCGCCCCGACCCGCTGGATTTCGTCGATGTCGACCGGCTCCCCGTCAACGATCACGGCGGTGATCGCCTGCGCCGGGAGCCGGATGCGGTGCACCTCACGGCGCACGAGCTTGCTCAAGATCGCGACGCGCAGCACCTTCACCCCGCCCCCCGTGGAGCCAACGCATCCTCCGATCACCATCATCACCAGGAAGAGCTGCCGGGCCGCTTCGCCAAAATAGTCCGAAGCGATGTCGCGCGTCCCGAAGCCCGTCGTGGTGAGCACCGAAACGACCTGGAAGAGGACAATCCTGAAATCTTCCTCGAGCCGCACCCAGAACGCCGAGTGGAGCGGCGATTCGTGGCAGGGCGCGACCCGCAGGAACCTGTCGAGCAGTATGAGAGCCGTCAGCGATCCGATAATCCCCCACCAATACCGCGTCTCGGTGTTGTCCCAGAGCGCCTTCGCATCCCCCTTGAGCACGCGGAAGTGGATCACGAAGCTCATGCCCCCGAAGAGCATCCCCAGGATGAGGATGTATTCCAGGCAGGCGTAGTGCGGATG
The DNA here is from genome assembly GCA_937958025.1 of uncultured Syntrophobacteraceae bacterium. Lineage (GTDB taxonomy): Bacteria > Desulfobacterota > Syntrophobacteria > Syntrophobacterales > Syntrophobacteraceae > CALFXO01. Next base: position 5,498 of record CALFXO010000169.1, on the reverse strand, counting down.
GCCCACGAGGCGGTAATATTCGATGCTCGCGTCGTACGGGGAAAAGCCCCCCGTGGCGAGCGCCGCGAAGCTGTGGCAGACGGCGTCGAAGGGCGACATGCCAAAAAGCCAGAGCAGGAGCCCAATGAAGGCCGTAAGTCCGAGATAGATGGCGAGCAGCACCCGAACCGTATGCACAAGTCCCGGCACCGGGCGGTCCACGTCGATCTTGTGCCCTTCGGCGCCGAAGAGCTGGTGGCTGCCGCCGCCCGCCGAGCTCACGGCGAGGAACATCGTGAGGATGCCGAGGCCGCCTATGAGCTGTGTGAGCGAGCGCCAGAAGAGGATGCTCCGGGGCATGGCGTCGAGCCCCGTGTACATGGTGATGCCGGTTGTCGTGAAGCCGCTCATGGCTTCAAAGAAGCCATCGAGGAAGGAGCTGTGGATGGCGATCACGTAGGGGACCGCCCCGATGGCGGAGAACCCGAGCCACCCGAGGCTGCAAACAAAGGTCGCCTGGAGTGCGTTCGGCGCCCCCACCTGGAAAACCCTGCGGAAGAATAGCCCTGCCGCGATGGAAAAGAGAGCGGGAGCCAGGAACGCGTCCACGGTGAGAAGGTCGTGCTGCTCCTCGCCGCAGAGAAACGCCACCACTATCGGCAGCAGCATCGCGCAGCCGAACGCCGCCAGCAGCGGGCCGCTGAAACCAAGAATAGCCCGTACATTCCTGAGCACATGACGCATAGCCGCCACTCCCTCGCGAGCGCTTCCACGGTGAACCGCGCCGAACCGGCAACGATATTGCGCAATCTCGAATTTCTTAATTAAGCTGCCATTATAGCGCCGATCCCCTCTCTGTCGAAGGAATTTGTGGAAGTTTTCGCATGGAGGTGAAAAATGACGGATAGGGGGCGCCAGGGTGTTGACTTCGGCCCATATAAGTGTATATACATATTTCGAGACTGGACAGAATGCGGCCACGCCAAGCGATAGCAGCGGGGACGCAAACAGAGGCAAAAGAAGAGGCGCGAAGGCCATGGCGGACGACCCGAAGTTCACGATGCTCGACGATGCGAGGTGCAAGGCGATAGGACGCAGCTGCGCGTGCTACAACCTCCGGCGGGCGGCGCGCGCCACTACGCGGCTCTACGATGAGATGCTGAAGCCGAGCGGCCTGCGGGCAACCCAGTTTTCGGTGCTGGTCGCCGCCAAGCTGCGGGGGCCGGTCACGGTCGCGAAGCTCGCCGAACTGACCGTCACGGAGCGCACCACGCTCACCCGGAACCTTACGGTGCTCAAGAACAAGGGCCTGATCCGGATCGAGCCGGGAAGCGACCGGCGGGAGCATCTTGTTTCGATCACCGAGGCGGGAGTGGAAGCCTTGATGGCGGCGGAGCCTCTCTGGGAGAAGGCGCAGGCGCACATCGCGAACGGGCTTGGAGAGAACCGCCTGGGCGGCGTCCTGAAAGATCTGTCGGAGATCATATCGTTAACCCGTACGACGTGAGGTTAGCATCCTTTTTATAGGCAAATACGTGCATATACACTAATTTGGCGCGGCGGCGGGCGCTCCAGCCCCGCACCCGACGCAAAGTTCCAAAAACGGAGGTTCCCGCCATGAATGAAAAAACCGATTCCACCCTGCCGATCTACATCCGCAAACTCCTCGACGGCTCCACGCCGACGCCGCCCGTAGCGGAGCTGATCGGATTCCGCATCGCGTCGGTCGAACGCGGGCGGGCCGTCGTCGAACTCGACGCCGACAAGCGCCACGCGAACCCCATGGGAACTCTGCACGGCGGCGTGCTCTGCGACATTGCCGACGCTGCGATGGGGCTTGCCTTTTCGAGCACACTAAAGGACGGGGACACGTCCACGACGCTCGAACTCAAGATCAATTTCCTGAAACCCGTATGGAACTCGAAACTTTTCGCGGAGGCGAGGGTGATCGGGGGCGGCAGGACCGTGGGGCTCGTCGAATGCGACGTGCGTGACGAAGCGGGGAAGCTTATTGCCCACGCGACCAGCACCTGCATGGTTTTGAAAGGCGAACAGGCGGCGGGGAGGTGAAGCGTCGCCCAAATTCCAGGGGAGGCATTCGCAATGAACGCAAACATGGCAAGTGACAGCAACGGCTCGACCCTCCTGAGCCACGTGCAAGAGATGCTGGAGGGTTCCATCCCCCCCCCGCCCATAGCGCAATTGGTGGGCTTTGACCTCAAGTCCATCGGCGGCGGGCGGGCCGTCATAGAATTCGAGGCGGACAAGCGCCACGCCAACCCCATGGGAACGCTCCATGGAGGCATCCTCTGCGACGTGACGGACGCGGCCATGGGGATGGCCTACGCGAGCACGCTGCAAGGCGGGGAGTCCTTCACGACGCTCGAGCTCAAGATCAATTTCCTGAAACCCGTACGGAACGCCAAGCTTCGGGCGGAAGGAAGGGTAGTCGGGGGCGGCAGGACCGTCGGTTTGGTCGAGTGCAACGTGTTCGACGAAGACGAGCGGCTCGTCGCGCATGCGATCAGCACCTGCATGACGCTGAGGGGAGTCCAGGCAATGGGCCGCTGAAGTCCTCCATAAAATATCGCAATCCCATCAAGGAGTCTTTACAATGAAGGCAAGCGAGCTGGAAACTGCTGACAGAAGCGACGCGGAAGCCGTGAAGGAGCCGTTAGGAAACCCGAATGCAAAACGCCTCTTGGCGGATGACCTTCGCGGGATATGCATCGAGGCGGGCGCCTACGACGCCGGGTTCGTCGAAATCGGAAGGGAGGCCTTCGACAAGGAGCGGGAAGGGATGCTGCGGGTCTACCCGAGGACCCGGACGGTCGTTTCCATCGTCCAGATTATGAACCGGGAGAACGTCCGAAGCCCCGCTCGTTATCTCTCCGCCAAGGAGTTCAATTATACGCTCGACGACCTGAACGGAATCACGCGGGCGATCCTGCGGCGCCTGAACGCAATGGGAGTGCGGGGAGTGGTCATGAACGGGGCCTTCCCGATGGACACGGGCCGCTATCCCGGAAAAACGTGGGACGTGAGCCACAAGATCGTCGCGGTCGAGGCGGGCATGGGGCGCATGGGGCTGAACCGCCTTGTGATCCATCCGAGATGCGGGAATTTCATCGAGCTCGCCTCCATTCTGATCGATGCGGAGCTCGACCGCTACGACGCCCCCCTTGCGGAGAGCCCGTGCATCGATTGCCGCCTGTGCGTCGCCGCCTGCCCAGTCGGGGCGGTGCACGCCGACGGATCGTTCGACCTCCTGACGTGCATGACGCACGCCTACCGCGACAACGCGCGAGGGTTCCTCGAGTGGGTCGAGGCCGTTGGGGCCTCCGGGGGCGACGTCGCGGCGTACCGGGGGCGGTTCCGAGATTCGGAGACGGCCTCCCTCTGGCAGTCGCTCATGTACGGAATGGATTACAAGTGCGGCTATTGCATGGCCGTCTGCCCGGCGGGCGAGGACGTGAAGCCCGAGTACCTCGGGCGAAAGCAGGACTTCATGAAGGAGGTGTTCCAGCCCCTGAAGGACCGCGTGGAGCCGGTTTATGCAATGACGGGCTCGGAGGCGGAAGCCCGGATCGGGAAAAACCCGAACAAGGAATTCCGGCCAGCGGGGCTGGTTGGAACGCGGTAGAGGCGCAAGGAATAGCTTTCGACACTCAAACAAACGAGATAAGGAGCAGGGCATGCGTGCAACGGACCTGAAAGAGGCGGCTGAGTTATTGTACGACAATCTCAGGCTGAAGACTTTTCCAGTGGCGGTCAAGTTCCTGGAGAGCAAGGCGGAATTGCCCGACAAGGCCCGCCAGCCCTCCGTGGCGCTCGGCCACCGGGTGGCGATCTGCCAGGGCGTCACCATGGCGCGGAACTATGGCTGGACGGTCGGGCTCGCCAGGGAGGACGTGGTCTGCGTCCCGGCGGCGATAATGTTTGGTTTCAGCGATGCGGAAGACCAGACGGCGTCGCTCTCCGAACTGTTTTGCCAGATCGATTTTTCGAGCACAAGGGCGCTGGCTGAGAAGGAAACCGCCGCCATGGCCCGGTTCGAGAAGGGCGCGATCGAAGCCATCGTCCTGTCGCCGCTCGTGAAGGCCGAGTTCACTCCCGACACGGTGCTCCTCTACGGCAATGCGGCGCAGATAGCGCGTCTCGGGCAGGTGTTCTCGTACATGACCGGCGAGAGGCCGAGCGGGGAGTTCGGGGGCAAGGTGGACTGCGGCGAATACCTCATCGCCCCATTCATGACGCAAGCCCCCCGCGTGGTGATTCCAGGAAACGGGGAGCGGGTCTTCGCCGGGACGCAGGACGACGAGCTGGCGTTCGCCTTTCCGGCAAAATTCCTGGAGGATCTCCCCGACGCGCTCCGGGCTTCCGGCAAGGCGATGGGCGTTCGCTATCCCGTGACGCCCTACCAGAACTATCAGCCGGTGTTTCCGAAGGCGCACCGGGAGATGGGAAAAAAGCTGGGAGTGCTGTAAATCGGCGATGGAAGCGGCGGCCTCTTTCGAGGGGCCGCACCGAGGCAGTTACGGCTTCCCGCCGCTCTCCAGGAAAACGCGCCAGCCGCCAAAGCGCGTTATGTCGGCCCCGCTTTCGGCGACGCAGGGCTCGGCGATGAACCCCTCCACCCACCGCCCGTCCTCCAGCTCCAGCTTGCCCATGCCGAGAGGATGCGGGATGGCGGCGACGAACCGCCCGAAAGCGTCGGCGGGGAGGTCCCAAATCTCGACCGGAAGCGCCGCCCCGGAGCCGGAGCGCACGAGCCCGGGTTTTGGCGGAACGCTCCCGGCAAGCGCGTACATGCGGTAGCATGGCGCCGTTTTGGCGACTTCCAGGAGCCGGCCCCCCGCGCCGGTGAGTTGCGGGTTGAGCGGCAGGCCGCTCAAGTGCGCCCCGCAGACGGCGAACGCGATGCGGGAATCTGCGGCGGGGACGGTCGCCTGCGCCGCCGGTTCCATCGGCTTCCATGGCGGGGGCGGGGTCTTCCCGGTCCCCATGGAAAGCCTGGACGCCGTGTGGAGGCGCGCGCCGATCCCGAGGAGGAGCGGCTCGCTGAACGCGGGGCCGACGAGCGTCACGCCAAACGGGAGATTCCCGGCAAAGGCGGCGGGCGCGGCCAGGGCGCAGTAATCGAGCAGGTTCACGTAGTTGGTGTAATACCCGAGGCGGCTGTTGCAGGCGATGGGCTCGGCGTTCACTTCAGCCAGAGTGTAGCAGGTCCCAGTCGTCGGGGTGAACAGGAAATCGACCTGCCCGAGGACGGCGTCCGCGCGTTTCTTGAGCGCCTGCAAGCGGTGCATCGCCCGGAAGGCGTCCGCCGCCGTGGCCGAGGCGCCGCCCCGGATGATTTCGAGCGTCACGGGATGGACGGCCTGCGGAAGCTTCTCGATGAACTCCCCCACCGCCGCGTAGCGTTCCGCCACCCACGGCCCCTCGTAGAGAAGCCGCGCCGCTTCGAGAAAGGGCGCGAAATCCACCTCCACCGCCTCGCCCCCGCACCCTTCCAGCAG
>CALFXO010000168.1 GCA_937958025.1 uncultured Syntrophobacteraceae bacterium | reverse complement strand
AAACAATTTATTCCACAACGCCGAATCCACTTCGATCCGGCTTTCGGCGACGGGAGCCTTTCCCGTGACGCGTTCGATTCCATCTCCCATTGTTCTTTATGTCCGCACTCGGCAAGGGTGAAGAATTAAAGGAATATCCGCACCGCACTGAGAACGCTCCCTCAGCGGAATGGATACTATCTTCCTTCGATAACGAGCGTCAACAGCTCACGGGCTATTGTCAACAATGAAGCATAAATATTACAGAAATGACACAAATCGTCACTCCTTTGATGGGGAAGGGTCATCCTCATGCGCTTCGGGCAGGAAGGACTCGCCAGGACAGAGACGAAGCAGGGGGAAGCGGCAAGGCAGGCAAGGAGGCCATCGGCGCAAAATGCAAAAACCCCGGCGTTTGGCTGAAACGTCGGGGTCCGTTATTCGGAAGTTTCGCGGCGCGCAAGGCTATTGCCGCCCAGCGCGCCCTAACCAACTACTGCATGGTGCACTTGCTGAAGTCGATAGGTTTGTGGCATTTGCCGCAGGTGTGCTGCTTGTCGAACTCGTCGGAGAAGATTTCCTTTTCCGCGCCGCACTCAGGGCACTTGCAAATAAAAGACTTCAGGCTTTTGTTTTGCTCAAATCCAGGGCAGTGCTTCGGTGTTGTCATCTCATCCTCCCACATTCTGGCTTTTCCAGGCGCACAAGGAGCCGTCTCCCCAGCAGCCAAGGGGCGCCTTCATCCACGATGCTTCGGCGCACCCTCCGGCTCAAACTCGCCAGCGACAGCTCCACCTTAGTTTACCTTGAAGAACGCCTTCGCACCCGCCTTGCACACAGGACACTGGTCGGGGGCGGCATTCTCGCAGGTGTAACCACACACCGAGCACACATAATAGTCCACTTCTTCATTTTTTCCAAGCGAATCCAGCGCCTTCTTGTAAAGGTTCGCGTGGACTTTCTCCACTTCGTTGGCAAACGTGAAGCTCATTTCCGCAGCCTTCATGCCTTCGGCCTTGGCATCCTCGATCATCGCCGGGTACATTTCCTTAAATTCAAACGTTTCGCCCGAGATGGCGTCCTGGAGGTTCTCGCTGGTGGTCTTGACCTTGCCGAGCGTGCGCAGGTGCGCATGGGCATGGACCGTTTCGGCCTCGGCGGCGGCCCTGAACAACTTCGCCACCTGTGGATGGCCTTCCTTTTCCGCCTGCTTGGCATAGGCCAGATACTTGCGATTCGCCTGAGATTCTCCCGCAAAAGCCTCCATCAAATGTTCTTCCGTCTTGCTCATTATTTTTTCCCCTTTTTTTCTGTTAGTCTATATTTTCAGAATATTGCTTCCAACCATCATTTACTAACCAGAACGATCCACGATCGCCCCTCGGCGCTTGCCAATTTCGCTCCGGTTTCCCTTTATATTATCAATGGTCGTGCCAACATTGCCCCATGAAACAAAAAAGCCAATAAAACATTGTAAATATAAGCAATTGCATTTAACAGCAAATCCATTGGAGCAAGAGGAGGCGCCGTTTGGCCCGAAAGCGCGCACAGAGGCGAGACATCGCATTGAATGCGCTCAGCAAAATGCGCCGCAACAGCATCCCCGCGCAAGGAGCGAGAAGCCGGCGGCCGAGGATGTCTCGAATGCAACGGAGAGACAGAAGTGTATCATGATACAAAATACAATTCCGTTCCTCCAACTATTGAAAAATTAAGAACAGCGCAGGCGATAGCGCAAAATCACGGGGCGACGCCCGACGGGGTCCCTCGCCGCAGAGGCAACACGACAATGAACTCCGCCCCCTCTCCCGGCGCGCTCCGCGCGGTAATGGCGCCGCCATGCATCTCCACGATTTTGCGGCAGATGGCGAGCCCCATGCCAGTGCCTTCGTAAGGGCTATTCTGTCCATGCAGACGCTGGAAGGGAGCAAAAATCTTATACATGAACTGTTCGTCGAAGCCGATTCCGTTGTCCTTAACGGATATCCGGCAGGCGTCGCCAACGACTTCGCCCGTGATGCGCACAACGGGCTTCTCGCTCTCCCTGGCGTACTGGATGGAGTTTCGGATCAGATTTCTAAAAAGCCGCAGCATTTTCCCGCGGTTCGCCTCCACGGAGGGGAGCGGCTCGACTTCCACCAGCGCCTGCGCCGACTGCACCAGAGGCTTGAGGTCCCGCACAGCCTCCTCGACAGCGTCCGCGAGGTCAACCAGCGCAAAGTCGTCGGTCGCCCTGGTCGCCTCCGAATAGTTCTTGAGGGAGCGTATAAGAGAGGCCATCCGATGGGACGCATGGATCATCCGCGAAAGGTCATCTTTTTCATTTTCACCGAGAGCTGACGCACGCGCAAGGCGGCTGCCGAAAGTTTGGATTTTCCGAAGAGGCTCCTGGAGGTCATGGGAGGCAATCCAGGCGAATTCCTCCAGCTCCCGGTTGAGCCGCTCCAACCGCCCCGCGTACTCGCGCAGCGCCCTGTTCGTAAGCCCCAGTTCGGCGGTGCGCTCCCTGACGCGGATTTCGAGCTCGTCGCGGGATTGACGCAACTCCGCTATGAGCCTTATACGCTCCACCGCCATGGCGACCTGATCGGACACGGTGCCCGTAAGCGCGAGGTCCTCCGGAGAGAACCGCGCGCGGCCTCTCGTCCCGAAGCCCAGCGCGCCAATGACGGCCCCGTAGGCTATGAGCGGCTGGCAGACATACGCCTGTATGCCATAGTCCCGCAGGAAGCTCACATTTTCGCCGGAGACATTCTGGACATCCTCCACGACAATGCACTCCCCTTTCTGGGCCGCCTCTCCACACACTCCGGATCCGAACTCCAGCCGCGCAAGCCGTTGGGATTCTTCTTCCGAAAGGCCGGCATAGGCGTTGAGGACCAGCCTGGGGCCGTCCCGCTCCACCAGGAAGTTAAGGAAGATGTCGCAACCGAGATGCTCCATCACCCTCCGGCAGAGCTCGCTGACGGCCCTCCGCGGCTCCTGCGTCACGAGCAGCCTGCCCGCGGTCTCGTACAGCAGCTTGAAGCGCGCTTCGCTCCGCCGCAGCGCATCCTCCGCCGACTTGCGCTCCGTCACGTCGCGGAGGATGACCTGAAACACCGGCCCTTCGCGTTCGACAAAGGTGCAGGCCGCGGCTTCGACATCGACGACGGCCCCGTCGTCCACGCGCAGGACCTTCTCCTCCACGAGCGGCACGGATTCGCCCCGCAGCAGCCGTTTCGCTCGATCCAGGATGATAGCGTGGCTATCGGGATGATACACTTCAAAAATGCTCTTGCCCACCAGCTCTTCAGGCGTTGAAGCCCCAAACAGCCTCAGCGCGGACGGATTGGCGAATGCAACGCGCCCCTCCCGGTTCATGAGGATCGCATCGGGCGAGACCTCCACCAGAGTCCGGTAGCGTTCCTCGCTGAGCCTCAGGGCCTCCTGCGCGCGCCGCTTCTCCGCGACATTGTAGAAGACGATCACCACCCCCACGATCCCGCCCGAATCGTCTCTTATCGGCGCCGCGCTGTCTTCTATCGGGATGACGCTCCCATCCCGCGCGATAAGAGAGGCCCCACCGGCAAGGTCCAGGATCTCCTCGCCCCGCAGCACGCAATCGACGATGTTCCCGCCGGCCTCGCAAGCCGTCTGGCCGATGACCCGGAACACGTCACCCACAGGCCGTCCAAGGGCGTCTTCCTCTCCCCATCCGGTGAGTTCCTCGGCCATGGGATTCAGATAGGTGATCCCGCCGTCCGTATCCGTGGTCATCACCGCATCGCCAATGCTTCCGAGGGTCACGCGGAGCCATTCGCGATTGCGCCGCAGCGCCTCTTCCGCGAGCCGCCGCTCCGTGATGTCCCGGGCGACGCTAATGAGCGTTTGCACGCCGCCAATGACAGCGCCCCGGGAGCTTACTTCCACTGGAAAGGAGGCGCCGTCCCTGCGCCTGTGGACAGTCTCGAAAAGGATGCCGCCCGCATCGGCGTCCAGCATCTGCAATGGCGCGTCGGCAAGGGTCCCCGGGGCGCGGAGATCGAATATCGTCAGCTCGAGCAGATGCTCCCGGCCATAGCCATAGGCGGCCTCGGCGGCGGTGTTCGCCTCCAGGATGCGGCCGTCCTCACGGCGAATGAACAATATGATGTCCCGGCTGTGCGCGGCAAGCAGTTCGTAGCGGCGCAGCGTTTCCTCGGCGCGTTTGCGCTCCGTTATGTCAACGAACACGTTGATCGCCCCAACGATATTGCCTGCCCCATCCCGGAGTGGAACAATATTGACGGAGACGTTCACCATGGAGCCGTCGGGGCGCTCCATCACCACCTCGCCGTCTCTCGTGACTTTCCCGCTTCTAATCGCATCGCTCATAGGCGTCGCGTCATGGGACATGGGGCGTCCATCGGGAGAGTGGAGCCGGAAGGCCCCGCAGAACTTAACGCTCGAGTCCTCCAGCGCTGGCTCCAGACCCCAGATCTCCGCCGCGCGCCGGTTGAAGTAGGTGATCATTCCGTCTGCGTCGCAGGTGTAAACAGCTGCGGGCATGAGGCTCAGGAGGAGCCGGTGGCGCTCCTCGCTCGCACGCAGGTCCGTTTCCAGCCGGTTGAGATCCGACGCCATGCGGTTCAGGGCTTGCGCCAGATCCTGAACTTCCGCTGGGCCATCGACCGAAACTCTTGCATCCCAATCTCCATTTCCCAGCACGACGGCGTAATCATGAATCCTTTTAATGGGGCCGCCTATGGATCGGGAGATCCTAAAGGCAACAACGAAAGAGGCCAAGAGGACGCAGAGGAAGAGGGCGGATTGACCGGCAAGCGCCGAAACGATGTCCTTCATGACCTCCCTTTCGCTCTCCCCCGCCCCAGCAACCCATCCAATGGAGCGTATAGGAACATTGGCGACCATGCGACGCTCGCCACCAGGCAGTTCTATTACTTCCGTAGCCTCCTTCCCGGCGAGAGCTTTGCGAACGCAGGCATACATCTCGCCCCACCGGCGGCCCTCCCATCCGGCCAATGCTTGCGGCCGCCGAAAAACCATCATTCCCTTGCTGTCGATTATGCCAACGCCCGCGTCCTTGGAGCGATTGAAGGTCAGCGTCTCATTCAAGTCCTCGGGCCGGATGACGGCAACCATGACGCCCAGCAGCTTCCCCGAACGATCCCGAATCCCACGGCTGATCGCAAAGACAGGCTCCTCCGGCTGTCCGAGGCTTGCCAGATTGCTAACCGCCCACTCCTGGCCCGAAATTATTTTCTTGAAGCTATTCCGGTTGGAATAAAGTTGATCGATATGTGTTCCCGTAGACCAGAGGATATTCCCTTCCGGCGTGCTCCAGGCCCATTCCGCAACCGCCGGGTTGTCCTTCAGGCTCTCCGTGAGAAGCCGGCGGAAATCCACCGGAGATATGGGCGGCTCCGCGGTAACCGCAATGCCTATGGCAAGCTCCTGCCGCAAGACGTCCCTGACGAACGAATTGAAGGTGTCCCCAACCGCCCGGGCCAGTTCGAGGTTGCTCTGGAACTCCTCCATCTTCCTGGTGCGAACGACGTCGCAGCCAATGAAAGCCTGGATGAGCAGAATGGGGATAAAGACGACAAGGAGGAGCCCAAGGAGCCTGCTCTGTATGTTCGCCTCTCTCTTTTGCATATGCGCCCCTCCCCCTGCAGCCATCACTCACGCAAAACGCCCCAAAATGCGGGGCAAACGCCATATTCTCTCAATAATTTGATCTTATGCGCGCTTCAATGGCGTCGACTTACCGTCACCCCGACGAAAGCCGGGGTCCAGGCAGCCGCATCAATCCTGGATTCCGGCTTTCGCCGGAATGACATTGGAGGCTTTGGTCAGCGGCATTGCGCTTAAATCAACGCCATTGATGCGCACTTCATCCCGGTCTTTTCCAGCAAACCCGGCCATTGATTATGTATACCCAACAATCCGATGAAGTGGAATCACAGATTGCAAATTGGGGAATAAGTATGATCGGAGGCAGGGAAGACGTTCCGTAGCGGGAATAAAGCGAGGAGGAAATCCAGGGAGACGCTGAAGATGATCGCGATCAGGGGCGAAAGGACCGGGGAGCTGGGCGCCCCGGCCCTTGGAAATCGTGCGTTAGCCAGCGATCCAGACAGCCAGGTCCCTGCCGACTTGGGCCAGCTTATTGGCGACGCGGCCCATCTGGAACTCTTCGATCTTGGAAACGCCCCGCCTTCCGACGACGACCGCCCCGAAGCCGCCCTGTCTGGCTTCTTCCAGCAGCGCGCCCGCCCGGCTGGGGGCGCCGGTCACCATCTTCGTGGTTATCTTCGCGGGACTCACGCCAGCCGCAGTCAGAATCGCGATCGACTTTTCAAAATCGGCGTTGACGCCTTTCACAGCCTCTTCCTTAAGGACGGCCACCTTTTCGGGGGAGAGGTTCGCCATGCGCCCCTCGGCCGGCAGGCGGAGGATGTGAAGCAGCATGACCGTAGGATCGGCCGCGCCCATCATTTTCGCCACCAACTCCACCGCGCGGCGCGAGCCCTCGGAGCCGTCCACGCCCACGATCAGCTTCCCCGCCTTAGGCTTCCCGCCCACCAGACACACCGTGAGGTCGCGGAGCTTCCCGAGCACCTTGCTCGCCACGCTTCCCATCAACTGCTCGTCCAGTGTGCTTGCGCCCTTTCGGCCAATCAGCAGGACGTCGGAGCCCCTGCGGGCTTCCTCGATGACGTCCCGCGCGATGCCCGACTTGCGCTCCTGAATCCTCGAAGAAACCGCGTCCCCCGGAAAGCCCGCGTCTATAAAGACCTGCTGAGCCTTCGTCATGAGGTCGCGCATCTCGCGCTCTTTCTCGTCTTCCCATCCCTTCATGTACTCGACGTAGCGGGGATTCAGCGGGTCTTCCTCCCAATCCCAGAAGGAGTCCGGCACCTTGTTTATGACGTTAAACAGGGAGACCACGGTTTCGGCCGGGGGAAAGGTCCTGCTCGCATAGTCCACCATGTCCATGGACTGCGCCGAGCCATCCATACTCAACAATATCCTGTTAGCATTCATCGCGTCACTCCTCATTCAGCTCCAACAGGCCGCACCCGACGCCGGGAGCAGCCGCCGCACCGCCGCGTCAAGCCTTTTTCGGTTTGGACAGGAAAATTTCCTCACGGTCCAGCACATTACGGATGATATAGACGTCCTCTTCCGTCGGCGGCGGCGTCTCCCCGCTCACCCTGGATATATCCAGATCGAACTGGCACATGTCGCGGATATCCTCGGGGGTCTTGCCCGGATGGTAGTAATCCAGGTACATGCGCCCCGTCTCCTCGTCAAACCGGAAGACCCCCGCGGTGCTTATTACGGCGGAGGGGCCGCCACGAAA